>JAHLLU010000017.1 GCA_020444005.1 archaeon | reverse complement strand
ACTGCTAATAGTCCCGCGCTAAAGGCTAGGCTAAGGCTAGCAATCTCCATCAGTTGACCAACTCGGATAGTATGGTATCAAACTGGTTTACTGTTGTATAATATCCTCGGTAAGCAATCGAGCCTTCCTGATCAACAATGATTATTGTAGGGATTGCTGAGACCTCAAAATCAACGGCACTGTCTGGGCTTGAACCGAAAAACCAAGTAATTCCCTCTTCTTCACCGAAACCGTAGAGGAACTCCATATCGTAGTTGGGGTCAATATTTATGCTCATCACCTCAACGCCCTCAACAGAGTCAACCAAATTGAGAATATCGATCTGAGCCTTACAGGGCTCACACCAAGGCGCCATAAAGTCAATCACAAGTATCTTCCCCCGATAATCGCTAAACTTGACACTACTACTTCCATCAATGTTGGGTATTGTCTCATCAAGAAGCATGTTTCCAGTTTGAATTCCTATATCTCCCTTTGGTGAGGATGGTTTGAAGAAGTTATCATAGACTAAGTAACCTGCAACAAGTGCCACAATCAGTAATCCAACATATAATACTGGTTTTCGTTGACCTTGCATTCTACAAGGTTTCGGGAGACCCCGATTAAAAAAGATGGTGTAAGGTGTTTACCTTCTTTGCACTACTTAAATAACCGTAGATACTCACCGTATCCACGTTCTTCTAGTTTTTCCTTTGGGATAAACTCCAACGCTGCACTATTGATACAGTATCTTAACCCAGTCGGCTTAGGGCCATCACGGAAAACATGACCCAGATGACTATCAGAGTCACTACTACGCACCTCAGTACGCACCATAAAATGACTCAAATCAGTCTTACGCTCAATATTCTCCTCATCAATGGGCTTCGTGAAGCTAGGCCAACCACAGCCAGACTCAAACTTATCCAAACTAGTAAACAAAGGCTTACCTGAGATCACATCAACATAGATGCCCTCCTTCTTGTTGTCCCAGTATGGGTTTTTGAAAGGTGGCTCTGTACCGTTTTTCTGGGTAACTTCATATTGTATTGAGGTAAGTTTCTCGCGTAGCTCCTTTTCTGAAGGTTTCGGCATAAAATAATCGCGTAACCGCGGCTTATAGGATATGATAAAAAAGGGTTTATCGACGCAGAATGTTACCAGCTAGATAGATTCCAGCACGTAGCGCATTCAAGGCAACAGGGAATTCATCATGTACCGCTTTAACAGTAACACCATCCACCCGCTCGTAACCCGGAATCAACATAACCAAATCAGCCATAGCCGCGTTCGTCAACTCTAGCTTAATCTCAACAGGCTCATTAACCACTCTAGGCTCTGGGAACTTTTTAGTAAGCGCCTCCTTCGCCTTAGCTCTAATGAGTTTAGCGGCATTCTTTGGGTGAAGACACTTTGCGCCGTACCGTCCATTAGCCCATTTTACAGTAGCAGTTGTTATTCCGGGAACAAATACCTCTGCCTCCTGTGTAGCAGCATAATCACCTGCAAGCATCACAGACGGTACACCATAGTATCCTGCTAGTGCACTGTTCATACCGAACTCCCCGGTCTCTCGTCCATTGAACCAGACACGCTGCACAGTGCTACCGCTGATGGTGTGCGCACAAATACCATTCAATGTACCCTTCATGCTATGATACCCAACATACATAGCGGCATCATGACCCTCAGAGATACCCTCCATCATACTATCAGGCTTCGGAGAACCACGTGCAAGCACAGCAGCCTCATGAACATCCTCAGGACGCAGATTCCTCATTCTACCATGAGCATCAGAGACCAGAATCTCCTTAGCACCAGCATCCAAAGCACCCTCGATGGCTGCGTTTAAGTCCTGTACCATAATCTTTCGAGCAAACGGGTACTCGCTGGAATCTTTCCCAACTTCCTCCCAGTCTACGATTGTACTAATTCCCTCCATATCAATGGAGATAAAAACACGTTCAGGTTTTACCATAAGAATACATAGTGTAGGCTATTTATGAGACTACTTATACTCAGACTCATCCAGACGATGCGTAGGATAAGGATCAATAGTCTGTTTCTGTATCGCCTTGAATAACCCACGCATCCCATTCACAGGACCCTCCAATAACACCTCACCTTTGTTACTAGCGAACTTCAGTATACCCCGTTTACTGAGGGTACCCTGTTCTGTAAACTGAAGCCCTGTGATCTGCTGAAAAGCCTCTGTGATTATCTCTTCCTTCTTAAAGAGTAGCCCTGACTCGTTATACAATAATAACCGTAGATTTGTGATGTATATCTTGTACTTTCCATCTCCATGAGTTACCAGAAAATCGCTCCAGAAAAGTATCTTCTCTCCAGGCAACAAATAGTTCTCGATGGGCATACCGGTTCAAAGAAGCCTCCACGATTATTAAAACAATAGGATAAAATGAGTCTAAGGGAAGAAACCCTTGCCTGCTTCCTCAAGCATGGGCAACTTGTGAGCCTTGTTCCACTGAGTAACAGTAACATGATCATACAATTTGAAACCTATCCGCTTCAAATACTCCTCAAGCAGGTTCAACGCACGAGTCGAACCATTACCAGAACCACCAGCACAAGCGATACCAATGTACCGTTTTTCATTAAAGCGTTTAAACCCATGATAAGTCTCGCAACGCCTCAACCTGTCGAGGAACGTTTTGGCCGACTCACTGATATCCCACCAGTAAACAGGGGTGGTGAACACCAAGCCATCAGCCTCAACCAGCTTATCCACAAGCATAGCGAAATCATCCTCAAGAATACAGGTACCATCTTTGCGGCACTGTCCCCAGCCGGTCTCACATGCCTTACACTTCTTGATAATCAGGTCATTCAGGTTATACAACTCGGCTTCATGCCCAGCGGATTCCAGTCCTTTGATTACTCTTTTCGCGGTCTCGGCTGTTAATCCATCATGGTTTGGGCTTGTCTGAATAGCAACTACTTTCATAATACTCAATAAAAACTTGGGAGGGGCGAGGTATAACCTGAATGGTTACTCCCGCTGAATGACCTTGAGAATAGTCTCATCCATACCGGTCATACCCTTGTCACTGATCTCGCCAAGCACCTTAGAGACGTAAACCAAGTCAGGCTTCAAAATACCCTGGGTCTGGTTTACACCACCACCCATCAACGCGATCAATGCGAAAAGATACGCCTCACCAGCAGCAGTAGACACCTTGAATGCACAGCTACCCTTACCGCCATCACATGTCATACCCATCAAACTAGCCATCAAACCAGCTACAGCCACCTCAGCCTGCTTAGGGGTTCCACCAGCTAGTTTAGTTATAGCTGCCGTAGCTCCTGCTCCAGCCGCAACCGCGCATCCACAAATAGGTGTCAACAAACCGGTATAGACCTTGATATAACGTGTAACAAGGTGACTGAGGGCTAATGCTTCAGCGAGTTCTCGCTCAGATTTGCCGTGCGCCTTGGCGTATAGAGTTGGGGGAAGTATTGCCGTGATTCCATGGTTCCCGCTTCCAGCGCTACTCATCACAGGCCACGGTCCTCCACCCATTCTCGCATCTGCAGCTGCTCCCGCGTATGCCTTGATCTTGTAGAGAAGATCATCCCCGTTTATCTTATTGATATAGTAGCCTACGCCCAGTCCCCATGGCTCTTCTAAGCCGTGTCCAGCGATCTCCAAGTTCATGACTGATCCTTCTAGGAGGTATTCAGCTACTTCATCGGAGATACCTGATGATAGTTCCCAGAGGCTAGCCATGTTCTGATCCTTTAATCCTGCTATATGGCCTGAGTTTTTCTTCCCACCAACAGGGGATTCACCGCTATAAACCACCTCACCGTTACGAGATACTTCCACTACGTTATCGTGACGCCCAGACAATACGGCTACCGTCTTCTCGTCACCAGCATTCAGAGTGACCCGAGCATAAACATTAGGAACATCAACAGCCACTTCCTGTGTCACATTACCAGCATCAACAAACGCCTGAGCCTTCACAACATCATCCATGGTAATGTCTTCAAGAGCCTTGAGCCCCTTCTCAGGGTCACCAGCTAAAACACCTAATACAGAAGCTAGGGGGTTTCCTGTACCCCCATTGGTTCCGGGTACACCAACGTTTGCTCCATTCTTGTATATGTTTCCTGATAACTCTAGGTGAATCTTTTCTGGTTCTTTATTCATATATTTTGCAGCGGACGCTGCTGCGAGTGCTACTGCCCCGGGCTCGGTACAGCCGAGGGCGGGTTTTACCTCGTTTAAGAAAAATTCTTTGAGGTTCATATCCTCCAAAGTAGGAGTTAGAGATATTTACGGTTACCGCTAACCGAAAAACTTGTCAAGTGTGGTTCGTGCTGCTTTCTCCTCCATGCCTTTCTGCATCTTCTTAACCGCACTCATTACACGACTTTGGCTAAAATTATGCTCAGCACAGAGGAAACCCACTAAACCAGCTACATCTGGTCTATTCCACTCAAGATTATAATCGTCTGTGGTTCGTGGCTTTAAGAAAAGCTCCTTGATCTCCTCAACAGGGTGGGGAAACTCCGCGTTCTTGATATAAGGCAGCGACGCTTCAAGGCTGCCGTGCTTGGTGATGAGTTTAAGGGCAGTTTTTGGTCCTATGCCTTTGATGCCGTCCGGGTTGTAATCAGTTCCAACGAGAATACCAAGATCAATAAGCTGGTCTTGGGTTAGCCCGAGAGCTCGTTTTATCTTCTCTAACTCAAGTAGTTCTGGTTCGATCTTGATGTAGACGTTCTTTCTCGGAAGTTTACGTCGTCCCGTAATACTCAGGTTACGTATATGTCGAGGCGCTCCATAGAGGAGACTATCAAAGTCCTGACTTGCGGCGCCCCAGACATCTTCTTTTGCAGCCATATAGGCAGTCTGAGCCTCACCTTCTCCGGGCGCTTGCACCCATGGGATTCCCATTAGGGTTAGGAGTTCTTTTGCCTCTGAAATGATATCAGTGGTTGCTACCACGGATTGTTGACCGTATCGTCTTGCCTTCGCTTGGTCGCCTGTCTCGACTGCTTTCTCGTATTCTTTTTTGGCTGCTCGTCGGGTTTCTTGGCGTCTTTTTAGTACGGTTCGTTTGAACTTGTGGGGAGTGCCGTCAAAAACATAGACGATCTTTACACCTTCTTCCATCAGGTTACTGTTTCGGTAGAGTAGTCCGCTTAGGTGGCTTGTTATTCGGCCTTGACGGTCCTTGAGAGGCTGCCCGTCTCGTCCACGTATAATCGATAAGAATTGATAGAGAATGTTGTTACCGTCGAAGGCAACCGCTCTTCCCTGAAGCTCGGGTATACTGAGCTTACGTGCGTCAACTATGTCGCCTAGTTGGACACCCACAGTGGGTCACCTAGGCTAGTTCTACCCTGCGTTTTCCGCGAGGTATCCTGTAGACCTTGACTAATCCCTGTATCTCCATCTTCATGAGCTGGTTGTTGAGATCGTTCTCGTTGAATTCACTGTTAAACTTCTTGACGCGTTTGTATAGATCATCGAACTTGAGGGCGCCGTTGCGCTCCAGTAGTTCAATAATCTTTGGGGGTATCAGTTTTGTATCCATTTTTTTTCACTACGCGATGTCTATTGGTGGCTTTGTCTGCTCCCTGAAACGTTGCTGAGTGTTCTCATACCAGTTGATCATCTCAGGTGTTATGCTTGGAGCAATCTCCTTCAAAGCTGCTTCAAAGTCATCCATGGTAACTATCTTTGTCTCTGTGTCTCGTCTTAAAGCGTTAAGTCCAGCCTCACGGACAACACTGTCGATGTCTGCGCCGCTGTAGCCATCCATTCTACGTGAAATGGTTTCTAAGTTTAAGCCTTCTGTTAGAGGCATATTTTCGGTCTTGATTTTTATTATCTTTAGTCTTGCCTCTTCGTCTGGTGGAGGAACATACACGCGTCTATCGAATCTGCCGGGTCTGAGTACAGCGGGATCGATAATATCTGGTCGGTTTGTCGCCGCCAAGACAACGACGTTCTGGAGACTTACCAAGCCGTCTATCTCCGTCAAGAGTTGACTGATGACTCGTTCAGTTACTCTGCTATCAGCTGCCGAGCCTCTAGAAGGTACCAACGCATCAAACTCGTCGAAGAAAATGATACTTGGCGCCGCCATACGGGCTTTCCTGAATATCTCCCTAATGGCTTTCTCGGACTCACCGACCCATTTACTGAATATCTCCGGACCTCTGACGCTGATAAAGTTCGCCTCAGACTCTGTTGCCACTACACGTGCAAGCAACGTCTTTCCGCAGCCAGGTGGTCCGTGGAGCAATATTCCCTTAGGCGGGTTTATACCTAGTCTTGTGAATCTTTCTGGTGTTTTGAGCGGCCATTCAACTGCTTCCCGTAGGTTTTCCTTTACGGATTCTAGTCCGCCTACTGCGTCCCAGTGGATGTTTGGTGACTCTATGTAGACTTCACGCATGGCTGTTGGTGTGACTTCTCTGAACGCGTCCCTGATGTCTTGCTGTGTAACCACCATCACATCCAGTACCTCGTGGGGGATTCGTTTTTCCTCAAGATCAATCTGGGGCAGGTAACGTCTGAGTGCTTTCATAGCAGATTCACGGCTCAATGCTTCTAGGTCTGCACCTGTATATCCGTGGGTGATGTCAGCTACTCTGGCTAGGTCAACTGATTCATCTAGTGGCATTCCACGTGTATGGATTTGGAGTATCTCGGTTCTTCCCTCACGGGCAGGAATGCCTATTTCTACTTCTCTGTCGAATCTGCCGGGGCGTCTTAGGGCTTCGTCTATGGCGTCTGGTCTGTTGGTAGCGCCGATAACGATGATGTGTCCTCTTCCCTTCAAGCCGTCCATTGATGCGAGTAATTGTGCGACTACTCTGCGCTCAACTTCACCTGTTACCTCGCTTCGTTTGGGTGCGATGGCGTCGATCTCGTCTATGAATAATATACTTGGTGAGTTTTTCTCTGCGTCCTCGAACATTTTACGCATTCTTGCCTCAGATTCGCCGTAGAACTTGCTCATGATCTCGGGTCCATTGATGGCGTAGAAGTTAGCCTCTGACTCGTTAGCAACGGCTCGAGCTAGCAATGTCTTACCGCAGCCGGGTGGACCGTGAAGAAGTACGCCTTTGGGCGGATCAATGCCAAGCCTCTGGAATATCTCGGGGTGTCGAAGGGGAAGCTCAACCATCTCCCTGATTCGCCTGATCTCCTCCTCTAATCCACCTATGTCCTCGTAGGTGGTTCTACTGGGCATCTCAAGCTCTGGGACTGGCTCGCTCATGATACTGATCTCGGTTGTTGGAGCGATCTTCACTATCCCGTTGGGCCTGGTGTTTACCACCATGAATGGTACGCTGTGACCAAGCATCATGATCAGCAGTGTATCGCCTCTTGTAGCTGGGCGGTCAACGAGTCTGTCCTTTACGAATCTGATGAAGTCGTTGTCTACGCTGATTCTGATATCGACTGGCGCCAATTTAACGCTGGTAGCGTACTCTGCGTCTACCTTTGAGACGGTTACGAACTCGTTTATGGCAGCACTGCAGTTCTTCCTTATGAAGCCGTCAACCCTGATGAGTCCTTGTCCTTGGTCTTCTGGGTATGCGGGCCATGCCTTGGCTGCTGTGGGTTTCTTGCCCTCTATCTGGACAACGTCTCCCACGGTGACGCCTAAGGTTTTCATGGTGTCTGAGTCCATTCTGGCTATGCTTCTGCCTACGTCTCGTTGCTGTTTTGCTTCTTGTACTTTTAGTTGGACGCTAGTCAATGATGGTCACCTTGATGAATATCACTTTCATGGACACGGTGGTTAATAAAAAGATTATTTAACCAAATTAAGCAACGGCGGATTAATAACAAAAAAGGTTACAATTCTGAATAAAACTGTAAAGAGCCACTAAATCGTAAGTTTTTCTATATTACACCAGTGGATTCAGCTAAATCAATAGCCAGTTTTTCATCAAGATTGATTTTATTGAGAATGGTATAACGATTAGGTCTAATCGATTTAGCCAAACGTAATGCCTTGATAATCGTCTTATCGGGAATACCAAGCTCTTCAGCAGTTGTAGGCGCACCAATAGTCCTCAAACCCTCCCGCAGACCCTGCCAGTTCAAACCATGAAGCTTAGCCATCATAATACAGCCTACACCACACTGCTCACCATGAAGCGCGGGAGCCTCTGCTATCTGGTCTAAAGCATGACTGAAGAGATGTGCTGAGCCACTTGTTGGTCTACTACTTCCAGCGATACTCATTGCCACTCCACAGCTAACAAGCGCCTCAAGAAGAGTCCTTATGCCTTCCTCGGTACGTTCCCTGATTATTCGAGCGTTCTCTATTACATGCTGACTGCTCATGAGACTCAGGCTACCGGCATATACACCATAATAATCATTGTTTTCACGATGGGCAAGCCTCCAATCACGAACCTCAACAGCCTTACAGATCATATCCCCACACCCAGAGGCAGTAAACCTGTAAGGAGACTCCTGAATGATCTTGCTATCCATCACCACAGCGATAGGCGAAGAAGCCTCAACAGTATATGGTCGCTCTGTACCTTTGATACTGGCAAGACTGCTGGCTATACCGTCATGACTGGCTACAGTGGGTACACTGATGAAGAAGCGATCAGTCTCGCAACTGGACAACTTTGCTATGTCTATGTTTCTACCGCCACCTATACCGAGAACCACATCAGCTCCAGAATCAGTTATCTTCTCCTTAACCGAATCAACGGTTTCCCTAGTAGCCTCAGACACCTTTATGGTACAGACGTTTAATCCTTCATCTTCAAGAATCATCTCTGATTGTTTCCCAGCAATATTATAGGTCCTCTTCCCGGTGACAATCAATGCACTGTTATAATCGAATTCTCTACAAATTGAGCCAAGTTGATTGAGAACGGTCTCACCTACGATAACCACCCTAGGTAAACCAATTCTATGGATCGAATTCTTCTTTGGCTTAGTCAAACCTTTGTAGACCCTCTGTTGATACCGTTTATTCACTTTCTGGCATACAAATATGTTTGGTATTTTGAGGAATGTTTTTAAAAAAGTGAGGTTTTTAAGGTACTTGGACTTCCTTCTAAGGATACCTCTCGTATTATTATATGGAGAATAAATCAATGTCAAAGGAACTTGGAATCCTTAAAGGCACAACAACTGTTGGAGTCGTATGCAACGACGGCGTAATACTAGCCACAGACACACGTGCAACTATGGGAAACTTCATCGCGAGTAAACACGCTAAAAAAGTATACCAGATCACTAACAGACTAGCAATGACAATAGCGGGCGGAGTAGCAGTAGCCCAACGAGTAGTCGAGATACTCAAGGTCAATGCAAGCCTCTACGAATTAGAGAAAAACAGACCAATGCCGGTACAAAGCGCAGCAAGACTCGTACAAACACTACTTTTCAGCAACAGGGAGGTTGGTGCACCACTACCAATGCAAGCAATCGTCGGAGGACACGACGAGACAGGACCACACGTCTATAACCTAGACCCCTATGGCAGCTTGACCGAGGAAGTGATGATCTCAACGGGCTCAGGTAGTCCATACGCCTATGGTGTACTTGAGGCACAATTCAAGGAAAACAGCAAAGTAGACGAGATGCTCCGTGTTGTAGTCAAAGCAGTTGACAGCGCCATGAAGCGTGACGTCGCAAGCGGTGACAGCTTTGATGTAGCAGTCATCAATGGTGAAGGTTTTAGAGAGCTTCCTCCAGAAGAGAAAAAACAGATTTTGAATAGTTGAATATTAAAATGGAAAACCAGCAGGGCCTAACTTACAGCGAGATAAGGCAAGCGATACTGGACAAGATACCAGCACAAGTAGGTATAACCAGAATCGAGTTCGAGGGACCAAGACTTGCCATCTACTGCCAAAAACCAGAGATACTACAGGAAAACAGCCACATAGTCGGCGAAATAGCGGGAACAATCAAGAAAAGAATAGTGATACGCAGCGACCCATCAGTCCGAATGCAAGAACTACAGGCAGAGCATATAATCGAAGACTTACTAGAAGAAGCCGGTCTCGTTCAAGCATATTTTGACCCTGCACTAGGAGAAGTTGTTCTCGAAGTCGAGAAACCCGGGGTAGCCATCGGTAAAAACGGTGCAAATGTACTTGAGATAGTAAAGCGAACCCACTGGAGCCCCAACTTCAAGCGAAGCCCACCAATTCCCTCCATGACCATCAGACAGATCAGAGGATTCCTATACAGTAAGAGCAAAGAAAGGGAAAGAGTTCTCAGAGAAACAGGCGAGTCCATATTCAGACCCATCTATCAACAGACCGGAGACGTACGAATAACCTTCCTCGGAAGCAGTAGACAGGTAGGACGATCAGCTATACTGGTGAAAACCCGAGAAAGCGAGGTACTCATGGACTGTGGAATCAACCCGGGCAGCAGAAACGCCATAGGCACATATCCAAGACTGGATGTTGAGGAATTTGACCTAAACCGACTGGACGCTGTGGTGATTAGCCACGCTCACCTTGACCACTGCGGATTCCTACCATATTTGTACAAATATGGATACCAGGGACCAGTATATTGCAGTGAGCCAACCGCAAGCGTCATGACTCTCCTACAAAGCGATTATATTGATGTCACAAACAAGGAGGGAAAAGTACCACCATACAGCCCAGAGGACATCAGCGAAGCCATCCTACACACCATTCCATTATCATATGGCGATGTAACAGACATCTCACCAGACGTTAGACTCACACTCCACAACGCTGGACACATACTAGGATCATCAATCAGCCACCTCCACATAGGCAAAGGCCTACACAACGTAGTCTACACAGGCGACTTCAAATACGGGCCAACAGCCCTGCTACAACCCGCAAGCAACTACTTCCCAAGAGTAGAGACCCTCATCATGGAGTCAACCTACGGCGGACCAGACAACAATACCCCCAGCCGCGACGAAACAGAGACCATGTTCGTGGAAATATGCAACAAGATACTCAAGAAAGGCAAGGTATTGATACCTGTACCAGCGGTAGGCAGAGCCCAAGAGATACTCATGGTAATCAACCAGTACATGAACAGCGGCGACTTACTACAAGTACCAGTCTACATAGAAGGCATGATCAGCGAAGCCACAGGCATACACACCGCATACCCAGACTATCTGAGCCACGAGATTAGAGACCAGATACTCAAGGAAGGCATCAACCCCTTTGAGAGCGACTACTTCACAGTCGTAAAACAACACGATATGCGTGACGAGATAGTCGAAGGTGGACCATGTATAATCATGGCAACAGCGGGCATGATGGAAGGCGGACCAGTACTAGAGTACTTCAAACGACTAGCTCCAGACGAAAACAATGGATTGATATTCGTATCATACCAGGTAGCAGGCACCATGGGTAACCGCGTTCAATCAGGCATGGGCTCAGCCCAGCTCTATGGTAACGACGGCAAGATGGAGATCATCAATATCGCAATGCCAAACTTCACAGTACATGGATTCAGCGGACACAGCGATAGAAGACAACTCATGAACTATGTGAAACGCCTCAGACCAAGCCCAAGAAACGTCTACGTGGTACACGGCGAGGAAAGCAAATGCAACAACCTTGCCCGTAGCGTCTCAAGACTACGTGGAATAAGAGGACACAGCCCAAGACTACTGGATACAGTAGCTCTTGCCTAGTCCCGGTTTCTCCAGATCTGGATATTCTTCGGAGTAATTATTACCCTTTCTTCGCCCAGACGAGCAATATCACCTTCAATCAGGTTAGCGTACTCGTTAAGCTCGTTGATACCCCGTTTTACATCCTCGATGTTGGTTTTTGCTAGTGGAGCCACGTTACAGATGACAATGTTGCCTGCACGGACCTCAGCCTTTATGATATCAATATCTTCGTAGGCGCGTAGTGGTATTGCTTTAATGTATCTTACGTCTTGGAGCTCTTTCTCCTCCCCGTTCTTCCCTACCAGCCGATCTAACAATCCACTCATTTTGACCCCACACCTTCTTTATATATAATTGATGGACTTCGTATAGATGTTTCCTGTTCTGGGCTTATATTATTATCCCATACATTGAACAGAAAGTACGTTTTCTAATAGGATTTTTATTACCGTAAAGGCGTTTCAAGGTTGAAACAACCATGCTTTTCCTCAGTGACGCGGATATCGAGAAACTTTTGACAATGGATGAGACCATCGAGACAGTTGAACAAGCCTTCAAGGAGTACGCCAAAGGAAACGTCGTGCTACCAACACGAAGCACCATAATGGTACCCAAGTACAATGGCTCAATAAGCTTCATGCCCAGCTACCTTACAGGACTAGATGCACAGGCAACAAAGATCATCAGCATATACCCAGACAACAGAAAGAAAGGACTACCCACAACAGTGGCATGGATCGTGGTAAACGACCCCGAGACAGGCATGGTAAAAGCATTCATGGACGCCACATACCTCACAGCAATGAGAACAGGCGCCATCACAGGCGTAGCCGCCAAATACCTCGCACCAAAAGACGCCAAGACCGTGGCAATATTCGGGGCAGGGGTACAGGGAAGAACACAGACATGGGCAGCATGCACAGTAAGAGACATCGAAAAAGTTTTCGTCTTTGATCTATACCCTGAGGCACGGAAAAAATTCTCAGAAGACATGTCAAAAAAGCTGGGAATAGAAGTCATCCCAGCAACATCAGGCGAGGAAGCATGCAGAGACGCGGATATCGTGTTAACGGCAACTACTAGCCCAAAACCTGTATTGAAGCGAGAATGGCTAAAAGATAAGGTGCATGTTAGCGCCATCGGAGCATTTTATCCTGACTGGAGAGAACTTGATACTGCTACTGTCGCTGAGAGCAAACTGGTTATTGACGACATGGAAGGCATCGAGTTAGAGGCCGGAGACATACTCATACCCATAGAGGAAGGGGCTATTACTTGGGATCATGTGCACGCCGAGTTGAAGGAACTGGTCTCGGGACAGAAAAAAGGACGCACACCAGAGGACACGGTCACTGTTTTCAAGTCGGTAGGGATCGCGATTCAGGATAGCAGTGTCTCGAATCTGGTACTCAGGAAACTGGGTTACTAGTTTTTCACCTGTAACCTAGTTCAGTTTTGATTGTTTACAGTGATGCTAAGGGGGGGTAGCCAATACTACCCCCTATGGAACATAATCTGAGTCTTGCTGAGCAGTTTTTAGGGGAATATCAGAAGGATGATGACTCGTTTTTATGGCTGATTGCTTATGATTTCATCGAGAAAAAACCACCTCCAAAGTTTTGGAAGAATCTTGAAAAGATGATGAGCATCTCAACAGTTTCACGTATTCAATACAGTGTTTTGATAGCGGAGAACATGAGAGATGCGTTGTTGGCTGCACAACTTGTCGAACACTATAATGGGTTAGTTGAGGTTTTTCATGGAGATCGTTTCAGAGGGTGGTAGTATTAGCTACCCGGGTAGTATTGGCTACTCCCCTCCCCCGGGTACCCGCATTGTTTTATCCCAGAAACGATATTGATCACAGATTCATCGTTTCGAGGTGCAATGAAACGCCAAAAAAATTCAAAGTAACCATAGACACGGAACACTGCAAAGGTTGCCTTCTATGCGTTCACGTATGCAATACACGAGGAGGAAAGGTTCTGAAAGAATCAGAGAAAAAAACCGCGCTGGGCGGCACTCAGCCAGTAGTCGAGGGAGACTGTATCGGCTGCAGATGGTGCGAAAGATACTGCCCAGACTTTGCCATCAATGTGGAGGAGATAACAGATGCTTAAACCCGGAAGACACCTAGTTTTGGGTAACATCGCCTGTGCAGAGGGCGCCATAAGAGCAGGTTGTAAATTCTTCGCGGGTTACCCTATTACTCCGGCTAGTGAGATAAGCCACCACATCTCAGGGGAACTCCCCAAGGTAGGCGGGATCTTCATGCAGATGGAGGATGAGATAGCCAGTATCGCAAGTATAATCGGGGCCTCATGGGCGGGAGCAAAGTCCATGACAGCTACAAGTGGACCCGGCTATGACTTGATGATGGAGAACGTTGGTTACGCTCATATGACCGAGACGCCCTTGGTGCTTGTTAACGTTCAGCGTAGCGGACCAAGCACAGGACAATCCACAGACCCAAGCCAACAAGACATCTATCAGGCAAAGTATGGTAGTCATGGCGATTATGAGGTTATAGCCATCTCTCCTTGGAGTGTGCAGGAGATGTTTGATCTCACTGTACGTGCATTCAATCTAGCCGAGACCTACAGGACCCCGGTTATGTTGATGAGTGACGGATTGATTGGGCATATCCAAGAAAAGCTGATTGTTCCTGAGAAGGTTGATGTTGTTGACCGTAA
>JAHLLU010000301.1 GCA_020444005.1 archaeon | reverse complement strand
ATTTATTGAAAGAATTGAGAGGATAGGAAATTTACAGAAAAGATGTTGCTTTATCAGACGCTGGCAAGAGTTGCAATAAATTTGCTTTTCTTTACCTCGGTTGCAACGGATATTGTTTCAGCAGGAGTGCAGTACTCAGGATTGCGTGTCATAATTCATAATTTAACAAGATATTCTCCAAAAAGATCAGTGTGATTCATACTGGACATCTTAACAGACATAAAAAAATATCAACCTGCTAAAAATGATTATTTTTTATGAAAATGCAAATAAAAAGCTGACAAAATGCAGCTGCACCAGCTACATTTTACTTTTTTTGACTAAAGAACATGATGGATGCAAAGTGAATTATGAATGAAGAAATCCCCGCCGATATCAAGAAAGATTTAGAGAAAGCAAATTTCCTTCATCAACGGGCAACATCTGACTATCAGAAATGTGTTGAGTTCAACAAACTCATGTCGGACATTCTGGCACGACTTGAAGATGCTGGCTGCTATCGGATGGCGGATAAAATAATGAGCATCCTCCTTGAGTGCAATCCCAAGGAAGGGACAAGCTGTGATAATGCCACTCGTATTGGTGATAAAGTAAAAAAGCTTTGATTCAGGGCATGGACCCGCGCATGCTGTTATCAAGGGCTATGAAGACCAGAAACGCAGCGCAAAATAGAGCACATAAATGCACTACATTTATAGTTTTTATTCCGCCTACAATTTCATCCTTGAAAAACTATTCCCACAAGACTCTAGTTATAATAAAAAACCAAAAGAAAAGACATCTTGCCACCACTGAAACCGTTTGGCAATCCAAAGAAAACCTGCCAGTTTATCCACCTTCTACCGGCACTCTGATTTGCCGAAAAAACCGGAAAAACTCATCGGGTCAAGGAGAAATGGATTCAGGATCAGGGTGCACAGGTCCTCCCCATCCGTGTCGCCGTCATTGTCAAAATCCCCCAGGCACTCATCCATGTCAAGGCAGTCCGTTTTGCCGAAATGAGCTGCCGCTCCTGCCACTTCGCTGGCAGTGACATCAGGGCCATAAGCGGCCAGATCAGCACCGTCCACGTCTCCGTCAAGATCATTGTCCCCCTGGCAGGAGGCGAGGGCGGGCGTTGCTTCAGGTGTATTGCCAAAGGCCCCCTGGTTGATGCGACCGCCGTTTGGTTCCAGTTCAAGGCTGAAATCCGATGTGGAGGAACTGACAAAGGTTTCAGACAGAATGTAGCTATTCAGAAGAGGATAATCAAGCTCAATCGCCCCGGAGGCGAGGTCAACCACCCGGCTTCGTTCTAATTCTCCACCGCCTCTTATAGTGACGGCATCGCCGGCAAAGAGACAATCCGTGCCGTCCACCTGCAGACTTACCCCGATTTCATAATCCGATGTGAGATATTTGACCGGGTCGCCGCCATCCAGGCAGGGTGAGTGGGGGGAGAGGTGGAAGTCGCCGTTCTCCGGTTCGATAAAACGGGGCAGCACGGCCAGGTCATGGGGTCCGGCAGATAGGCCGAGATAGTCGCCCTCCGAGTTGGCCCAGAGATTGTTGAAATCGATAAAGGGCATGGAAGGAGCGAATTCACCGTCTATTCCTTTGAGGTTGCCGCTGATAATGTTGTTTACGATGCGGGTTTCCTGGGAGAGGCATTCAATGGCCGTGGCCGCGGGATTTTCGCTGATGGTATTATTGAAGAGATGAGGGGCCGAGGTGTCATCAATGGCGATGGCAGCCCCGCCCTGACTGGCCGTAGCGGTAATGAGGTTGTTGGCAATGGTCGGAGAGGCGCCGTTGGCGCAGATAATGCCGTTTGTCAGCCCTCCGGTGATTCTAAAATACTGGATACTGCTCTTCCTGTCGATTGCCGCCCCGCTCATAAAGACCACCCGGTCGCGGGTCCCGCCGTCAATGGTGGTGGTTGAAGGACTGTCGCCCTTCAGAATAAAGGCTTTCTCCAGCTTGAGAGATTCCTCGTAATGCCCCGGATGCACCAGTACCGTGAAGTTGGCTGGAGCTGCAGCTATGCCTTCACTGATGCTGTTGTATGGGAAATCGAAACTGCCGTCTTCCAGCCCGCTGTCATTCGTGATGTCCACATGGATGACGGGTGTGTCATTCATGTCATCCGGATCCGAACCACACATGATTTCATAGCCGTCACCATAGCCGTCACCATCCGTGTCAAAGAGGCGCGGATCAGTGCCGTTGTTGAGTTCATCGCCGTCGTTAATACCATCGCCGTCCGTATCCGGACTGAAGGCGTTAGTACCCAACGCTGTCTCCTCATCATCGCTCAGTCCATCGCTGTCACTGTCAAATATCGGTGACCCGCTGAAAGTGAACTGGTAAAGGCCGGGACTGCTGATGTCAAAGAGATTGATAAAGTGGTTCCAGGAATGGCTGTCCAGGTCATATTCCTTGGAGAGCCAGACATTGGCCTCTTTGATGAGCTTGCCGTCGCTGCGCTTGACAAGGTCAATGGGGAATTCGCCGCCATATGGGTCGGCCAGTTTGGCGTACAGGGCTCCGGATTCGGCCGGGGTGGAGAGAAGTGCCGTCTGTCCGTTCAAGAGCAGGGAGGCCTGGGAAGAATAATCCGTTACCTCCATTTCCCCGCATTCGGATTCATAGACCGCGAGAGGACCGGCCGGGGCATCGTCAATGGTCGCCAGGAAATCGGGGATCAAATCCCGTCCCGGCAAATCAACGAGCACCTTGCTGACGAGAAAATGGGGAATGACGTTTTCCATGAGGGAGGTGAACTCGCCACCGAACTCCTCGCTATGGGTGAAGCTTGTTGCAAATTCAATGAAACGGCCGGAAAGCGAACACTGGAGCAGCCAGTTCGCCGTGGCGCAACCGGCAGGCTCCAGGCTTCCGAAGTCAACCAGGAAGCTCTCAGTTGCCTCACTGCCGTTTACCTCGGAGCCAAGAATGGCAAAGTCGATGAGAAGCCCCTGATCGTTATCGACAATCCGGGGACTGCCGGTGTCGATTTTGAGACTAGCCGCCTCCCCGGCCCCGGTGTTTTGAACCCGTACTCCCAGGGCAAAAGGCACCGGCTCCTCAGTTTCCGGGGTAAAGGGATCATCGCCATAGACCTGGCCGGGCAGGAAATAATCAAGGCTCAGCAGGGGCTGGGGCAGAACAAGGATGGAGTCCGGCACCACCTCTTTGATTTCATAGCGATCATTTATGACATAACCCACCGAGGCGCCAACGGAATAGACCATGCCCGCCTCATCCTCCCCGCCGGCCCCGGCCGTGGGGATAAAAAGCCAGCGAATCTCCGCACTAGCCCCGGCCGGGACGTCCGCTGTGCCATCGATGGCGTTGACCTCTTCCAGGTCCTGCAGACTGACATAAAAACTCGAGTATGCATCGTTGCCAAAACTGTCCCTGATGGCGAGATCGATGCGCAACTCTTCCAGGGGAATATCCAGGCCGTTTGTGATCCGCATCCGGCCAATAAAGGCATTGCGCTCAAAGGTGGCCTCCTGGAGGAGTTCCATCTTCACCGAGGCGCAGACATCGGCCAGACATACAGCAGGCATATTCGATAGCAGTCCTCCAATAAGCAAAAGCGCTAGAAACAATATGTTGGGCAACCTGAACATGATTCACCTTTAAGGGAAACTCATTGCTGTTTCCTTCACCATCTGTCTTCTCTGGGGGTTGGTCTGGATGTCATAATAATCCGGGGACCATTTTTGAATATCCCGCTTCACCTCAGCCTTTGATTTTATCCCTATGCCGTCCGGACCAAAATAGGTCGCTTTTTTATCGGGCAGACCGATTTCATATTGTTCGACAATATTTGTCCCTTTCTGGATATTGGCATGGTCGGCATGCTGTAAATCAAGGCCTTTGGCCTTGAGGCGAGTCCGAATTTCATGAAATTCCCTCAAAGTAGGCGGCTTGCCGTCAATGAGCATGAGATGAGGATCCACATCGGTGACATATTCATTCCCTATATTGTCTCTAGCTATGCCATCGGGGCCTGATTTATTCGTCACACCCTTTGGCTTTGGTTTTATCCCTTTTGATTCGGCTCGCATCTGATTGAATGGATCCGAGGGTCTGCCCTGATAAACGCTGATCTCCAGCTTACGTCCCTCTGCGGCATATTCCGTCACCACATCATCAATTGCCTGGAAATATTTGGGATTCATCCGATATTTTGTGACAATAGTCGCAGCATCCACTTTCGGTCGTTTCGCTTTTGCAAATGCTTTTTTAGCTGCAGTCATACCAGTTTTGCCCGCTCTGCCCAGTGGCACCATGGAGTCAACAAAGACCGCCGTTTCAATGGCCATGCGCGAGCCGAGTCTGCCTGAGCCGTAGCAGTCGCCGTCCCCGATTTTACGGTTCAGCTCCTCGACACACTGGATAGCCTTGCAAGGGGTCCGGAGAAGATCATGAAGCATGCCGCCCCAAGTTTCCAGTTTGGCAAGTTGACTGAGCATGCCGGGCACATTCTGCCAGTTGAGCTGGCCAAGGGCCTGCAGGGTGTCGGCGGTCCATTCGATGCCGCCTACCCTGATGCCGGTCTGAAAATCATGCTGGCAGTTGACCATCATGGTGAGGGCCTGATGCTGCATGTCGCTGAGAGTGCCTTGTCGGTGCAGCGCATCCAGGGCCTGCAGAGTAGCGTTTCTCTGGGGTTCGTCTTGATAGATATAGCCTTCAATTCCCTGAGCCAGGATACTGTTTTCACCCAAGGGGTCGATCCATTTGAGGGGATTATGCTGAGCATACTGGTAAAGGTTCATGGAGTCCACATACCCCAGAGAATCCGGCTGAAGGAAGCGTCCCAGGCCAGGATGGTACTGCCTGCGTCGGGAATCATAGCTCTGGGACTCCTCATCCCATCTTTTAGTGGCAAACATGTAGAGGTTGCCGATTGCCGAAGAGGCCATAGGCTGCAGAGCTGCATCCAGAATTTCCGGTTCGCCGAGGGGGGAGTAGCGGTACTGTTCGATGATGGTTCCGCTGGCATCGGTCACTGCCTGTATCGAACCGAGGCGGTCGGTTAGATACAGGTAATCTTGAGCGCCCTGTGACATGAGCAGCAAGTCATCCAAACTGCCCCCGTAAAAGTAGGAGGATGCAAGAGTAAAATCATGGTATTCTTCAACAATATGATCGCCCTCATAGACGTATTCCCTGTTGTTTGTATCGATAGTTGCGGACACGCGACGGAAAAATGGATTGTATGCATATTCAGCCAGTATTTGCTGGTCGCTTTTTCTGACAATTCGTTTTAATTGACCGGCCACTGTGTATTCATAGGTGTTTATTCCGTCATCTATGAGGTTGCCGTTGACATCGTAAAGGATTGCCTGCCCGTCGATCTCTACATACTGGTTCAGTTCATTGACAAGACGGTTTTCCGTGCTGCCGTTTTCAGTAAGGCTGAGTCGGTTACCGGACTGATCAAGCTGATAGATGACGGTTTTCTGGGGCAGAGGGATTGAGTCAAACTCATCCAGTTCACCTTCCAGCCAGCCTTCCAATCGATTGCCGGCATCATAGGTGAAGGTCTGGGAGTGTTGGAGGTCATGGAGTCGTTTCGAGCTTACGAGGTTTCCCTCTGCATCATAATGGTACGATAAACCTGCCAGAAGAGTACCGTTCCGGGAGTAGGTCATTGCCCTGACCCGCCCAAGATTGTCATAAGTCAAGGAAACATCCACTTCAGTCAGCAGGGTTCTGTTCACGAGACTGTCGGCGCCGTCAAAGGACTGGTTCAGGACTTCCGTGCCGTCTTTGTCGATCCTGACGATTCTTCCTCGCAGATCCCGGCTCTGGACAATACTATGTCCAGAGGGATAAGTGACCGTGGTGGTTCGAAGGCTATCGTCATGTTCATAGGTCAGAGTTCTCCCGTCCTGGTTGACGCTTGCCAGGCGATTCATAATATCATAGGTAAAAATGATATCGCTGGATGCGTTTGCAGCCGAGACAAGTCTGCTTCCCTTATCATAGGAGAATGAGGCATCCTCATCAGTTCCGGGATAGTCTATGAGGGTATGGCGGTAGATATCGTCATACCCGTAATCGATCCAGGAGCCATCCCTCAGCTTTTTCTTGACCACACTACCCATGGCATCATGGACAAACTCTTCCGTGGTGGTGTCGGCATAGGTGATCCGGCTGTTGTTGCCCAATGCATCATAGTCATAAGAGGTGGTATTGCCGTTCCCGTCGGTCAAGGTGCTGAGACGGCCGGCTCCATCGTATGTGTAGCTTTTTATTAAACCGGTTCCATCCTGGACGCTAGCAAGTCTGCCCAGTGCATCATAGTCTAATATGGTTGTATTGCCTTTTCGATCTCCATAACTAACTACATTGCCGAAGCTGTTATAGGTGGTGGTGCTGACCGCAGCGGAGGGATCTTTCTCGTCTTTGAGCCGCCCCATTTCGTCATAGCTGTATTCCCATTTCCGACCAAGACTATCCTCGCGGCTGATCTTGAACCCGGCGTTGTCATAGGTGAATTTTTCCAGGAGAGAGATGGGATCGTTAATTTCGATAAGTTGGTCAAATTCGTTGTAGGCGTATATAGTCGGCTTGCCGTTTTCGTCAAGGGTGGTCTGTAATTGGCCGGAGGCGGTATAACTTTTCGTAAAGTTTCGCCCGTCCGGATAAACGGTGCAGGTCTCCCGTCCAAGGGGATCGAAAATTCTTGTAGTGGTGCGGCTGAGAGGGTCTGTTTTTTCCGTCCACTGGCCCCGGAAATTATGATGGTAGACCACAATCAGGTCGTCGTCATCTGCTGTGTCAGCAGAGTCATTCATTTTGTGGACTTCTTTTGTCACCCGCCCCAGGCCGTCCCGCTCGAAAAGGACGATCTTGCCGTTGAAGTCAATGCTTTTCCGAAGCCAGGGCCCCTCGTAGATCTGCGTGTCCGTGGCCGGATAGGGGCTGGTGGTGACCGTCAGGCGATTTAAACCGTCATAGGCATAGAGCCAGGTGTTTCCCGCCTTGTCCGTCATGGAGATAACATTGCCGGCATTGTCATAGACTTTAACCACAGAGGCACCGCTGGCATCAATTGTCCGGGTCTCCCGGCCCAGATCATCGTAGACATGCTGGCTGACGCTGCCGTCCGGATAGCTCTCCTTGAGCAGATGCCCTACCGGATCATACTCGTAGCTGATCTGGTTGCCCAGGGGATCAGTGGAGAGGATGAGCCGGTTGAGTGCGTCATGCTGGTAGGTGGTTTCCTGGCCGTTAGTCGCTATCTGTTTCGTCATATTGCCGGCCGGATCATACTCATAGCTCACGGGATTGATGCCGGGACGTGTTTCCGAGATGAGCCGATTGTTCAGATCGTAGCCATAGGTGGTGATGAGCCCGGCCGGATCGATTTCGCTGGTAAGGTTGTCGCGGGCGTCATAGTCGTAACGTGTGACCTGGCCCAGGGGATCGGTTATCTGCACGAGCCGGTTCAAGGCATCGTAGACATAGCTTGTGTAATGGTGCTCCGGATCGATCTCCTGGGTGAGGTTGCCCGCCCCGTCATAGGTGTAGACCCAGACGTAACTTGTTATTTCGTCCACAACTTGCGTTTTCCGGGTAATCTGGCCCCGGTGATTGTATTCATATTTCTCGCTGTAGGTTGGATAATGAATACTGATGGGAAACTTGCGGTTTTCATCATTTTCGCAGCTTGAACAATCCGTGGCCTCGGAAAAGGTATAGACAAAGGTTGTGGTGTTGTTTTCAGGATCCGTGACGCTGGTCAGGTTCCCTTCGATATCGTAAGACATCTCCTGGACATTGGAATTCTGGTCAACACGCTGCACCAGGTTTCCTTCGGCGTCGTAGACAAAAGAGATCGTTTTGCCCAGTGCATCGGTGATAAGGGTGATGCGATTGTGCTGGTCATAGCTGAATTCGGTTCGCTTGTTGTTCTCATTGACCACGGCGGTGAGGTTGCCAACCCCGTCAAACTCACGCTGCACCGTGTAACCGAGTGGGTTGGTGATGGAAATGACATTGCCTGCCGCGTCATAGCCGTATTCAAACTCATGCCCCCTGGCGTCTTTAAAGACCGTCATACGGTTAAGGGCATCGTAGGAAAACTCCTCCACCCCGCCCATGGCATCGGTACGCCGGATGACGTTGCCGAATTCGTCATAGATAAAGCTGACCACCGCCCCGACCGGCTTGGTGATGGTGAGAAGATTGCCACGCTCGTCATAGGTATATTCGGTGCGGCGTTCCACCCCGGTTCCCTTTGCCTCGATAGTGGCGGTTTTGTTGCCGCGTTCGTCGAATTCGGAAAGGGTCTCCACTCCCCGTTCGTTGATAAGCCGTTTCAGAGCTCCGGTCCGCTGATGATACTCGGCCCGGATCATGGTGCCGTCCGGATGGATGAGACGGGTAAGATTACCCCACTCGTCAAATTCCATTTTCTTCTCTTCGATCTCGTCCTCCGGAGCCACGGTAAGGGACTGGTCACTCTGGATGAAGTCGGTGGCATTTTTCTGGTTGAATGATTTCCTGATCACCCGCCCCTTGTTGTCAAAGGCCACTTCCCGCATGAGGCCGGAGGGATTGACCACCGTGGCCACCCGCTCCAGGCTCGACTCATCCAGGCTGTAGCTGTACTCCCGGCCCTGCCCCTCTTCGTCTTTCACAGACTGCAGATCGCCGCCGCTGTTATATTCAATGGTATAGGTGCGGTTCTCAGGGTCGGTTTTGGAGATCAATTTACCCTCCCCGTTATAGTTGTAAGTCCAGATCCCGCCACGGACATCGGTCATGGCGATCAGTTTGCCATCCGTGTAGGCGTACTCCACCCGGCGGCCGCTGAGGTCTTGAATCGCGGTAATATAGCCGTCGTTGTCGTACTCATACCAGAGGACCTGGCGGCCGGTCGGGTCGAATATCCCCAGGAGATTGCCGCCCTGGGCCTCCTCCCAGGCCAGGGTGACCTGGTTGCCGTTCAAATCGCCGTAGGAGGTGATGCGGCCATACTTGTCAAAGTCCTTTTCATAGCCCTTGCGGCTGTCCAGGTGAAAGCCTTCCCAGAAGTATTCCTTATCCGTGGGATCGGTGGCATCCCAGTAGCCCCCCACGGTGCGGATGGCGAAATCACGGGCGGCAAAGGCGTAGTTCTCCCCATAGACGGTGGGCTCCTCCCCTTCATCGCTCTGGGTACTTTCGTTGAAATACTCGTCTGCCGTCATCACCGCCACCCGGTTGAATGGCAGGTTATCGATGGAGACCGAGGAGATGCCGCCGCTCGTGACGGCATTGTCCATGGTGAGATTAAGGCGTTCCCGGAAGAAGTTGAAGGTCCACTGGTTATTGGCGTAACGCCGGGAGACCTTGATCGGCAGACCTGAGACCATGAGCTCAAGATCGGTCTCCTCGGTGGTGTATTCCCGGTTGACCAGATCCACCTCCGAAGCGGATGGGTCGCTTGAGCCGCAGGCCGGATCAGGCGGACAAAAAAGGCTTTCCAGGCACTCGAAGCCGCCGATCCGGGTGGGCAGGCCGCTGATGGTTCCGCCTCCGGCCACGGTGTGATCAATATCAGGAGGCACTCCGCTGCTGGGATTGGAGGGATCGCCCATAGAGCCTTTGCCAACAAAGCCGCTGATATTGCTGCAGCGCGAGGAGCAGCGCTCAAATCGTTCATCCCAGGGGCAGGGATTATAGCAATAGGGGACGCAGGCTCGGCCATTGCTGCTTGTTGTGTCTGCAGCCTGGCTGTCCAGGCTCAAGGAAACCTGGGTGGCAGTGCTTTCTGAAAGTCGACTGATACGGAAGGGGATGACTACCGTTTCTCCGGCCCCCATTTCTTCCGGCATCTCTCCCAGAAGTTCTATTAAAAAATCCGCATCGTCGGTATTGGCGTAAAAATCGCATTTTTTGGCGGTGACCAGGCCGTGATTGGTGATCTCGTATTCCCCGAAAAAGCGTTCTCCAGCCACCATGTCGGGGATAGTCAGGGAGGCGGGGGTGATGATCATGACCGGTTCCGGCACATCGGTCTGGTAGGTGGTCTCAAGTTTTATTTCATAGCGATCCTCTATTGTAGTAGGTACAACGGACCACTCGATGTGCACGGCAGCCACCTCGAGATAAATCTCACGACGGACGGTGATCCCCGGTTTGACCAGCAGGGTGCCGGAGCTGGAATGATGCTCCGAAGCGGATACCGTGTAGTTGTAGCGCCCTATGGGAAGTTGGCTGAAATCGCAGTTACCCATACTGTCGGTAAGCCCTTCATAGGTCAGGGTGTAGGCAGTGGCGTGCTGAAGAACAACCCTGGCCCCGTCCAGTCCCTGGATGACGCCGCCCTGGCCGTCGTCCTTCAAAACATAGGGGTCATAGGCATAGATCCGGGCGGAACCGGTTTCCGAGGAACTTACCGTCACATAGAGAGGTATTTCCAGGGCAGCCTGACTTGAACTGCTGATTCTGACCCGGTACTCATAGAGAGCGTGGGCCACCGTACTGTCCGGCTGGACGGAGATAGTGATATCCCTGGCCTGGCCGGAATCAAGGGTACCTAAGGCGGCGGGGCTGATGAGCTGTATCCAGTCAAGGACGGGGGAACCGTCCGGGGGCAGAAGCTCCACCAGGACATTTTCCGCTCCCTCTCCTCCCCTGTTTTCTAGAAGCAAGCGCTCGCTCATTGTCTCGCCCGGATGAACGCCTGTGAATATTTCAGGCTGGTCGGGAGTGAGCACGGCCTGGCCGGTGGTCAGGCCATAGGAGAGTGTAAAAAGTTTAAGATGGGATGCTGGTGTTTCATCGCTTACTGCAGCCAGGATGATGCGGCCGGAATCAGGCGCCGTGTCGCTGCCGCTGAAGGTAAAGGAGAGTTTGCCCTTTTCTCCGGGGGCCACATCGCCAAGGGAAGTGATATTGCCGATACTGATGCCTTCCGTTAAAATGCCATCCGGCTGCAGGGTGGGGTCGTAGATCAGGGTGAGATCGTGGAGTGTCTCCTGTCCTGCATAAGAGAAATCAAGTGAAATCTGCCGGCTCAGATTGCGAATCGCATCAACCTGGGCCTGATAAGGGCTCAATTCCAGGTTGGTCAGATAAAAGCTCCCCTGGCGGCAGCGGTCACTGACCGAAGGATGGGTGGCGCAGACCGAAGCAGATCCCTTTTCGTTTGCAAGGGGCAGGTAGCTGCTGCTGAACAGACCGTCATCGTCGGTGTAGACCGTCAGGGTACGAAGGGAGGAACTTGTGCCCACCGCCAGCCGCACTGGTACGAGAACGAGGGGTTCGCCGCTCTCACTGTTCAGGGCCTGGCCCTTTATGGTAATGGTATTTTCGCCGTTATTAATCAGTGAGGAGGGAGTAACTTCGGTTACCACAGGGGCATAGGAGGTGTCTTTGAGGCTGCGCGACTCAACCACCTCAGCCCCAGGTCCGGACAGGGGGACGTCTGTGTCACTAAGAGAGCGGATGTCTGCACTTTCGGGCAGGGAATCGTAATGGGTCACTTGGTCGATCTGCAGGCGAATTTTCACCTCATCCGGCGCAGAAAGGGGAATAAGCATGCTGACCGGGTCACTTAGAAAAGAGGCGTCCGGCAGGAGTCTCACCACGGTGACACCGTCGGCTCGGGTGATGACGCTGCCCAGGACCTGGAGAAAATCGGCAGAGGCCAGGATGTTTTCTTCGCTGTCCAACAGGTGGAAGCGGATATCCGGTGTGGGCAAAGTCCCCTGCCCCATGGCGGTGACCAGTTCGATGGCCTCCTCGCCAGTATTGTGCAAGGCAAAGCTGAAACCTCCGGTGCCTCCGCGGATAAGCTCTTCATTTAATATCTCCACGGAAAGTCCCCGGTCCTCCACAGGTATCGTACCACTGAGGACGATTTCCGCCGTGCCGCCGCTTTCACCTCCGGTCAGGAGGGTAAGGGTATAGCTTTCTTCCTGCTGCCAGTCCGCTTGACCAGCCAGAAGCAGATCAAAAGCCGTTTCAGAGCCGGGCTCGATTGTCGCCCCCGGACTTTGCCGTTCCTGTCCGGCCACTCGAAGTGTCAACTGGTCGATGTCAACCGGTTCGGTTGGGTCTAAATTGGTCACCTCCAGCGTGATACGGTTGATGAGTCCGCGGTAGAGGACGCTCTCCGCGGAGAGTGCCGCCTCAAGAGCGGGAAGGACAACCCGGCAGGGCAGGCTCTCCATATCATCGCTGTCCACGGCAACCACCTCAAAAACCGTGCGTACATTGTTGTAGCCGGTATGGGTGAACGAGGGTTCCGTCAGAAGTTCTTCGTGCAGGAGTTCCCCGTCCTGGCCGTTTATTTCGTAGACACGAAAGCCAATGACATCCCCGCCCGGATGGGACCAGCTGAGCTGGGGCAGACCGTTTTCCTCAAGACGAACAACAAGACTCGTCACCGGCATAAGATCCGCCTCAAAAAAGGCATTGATCGAAGGGGCTGATTCGTTGCCGGCGCTGTCAATAGCTGTTACCGCGTAATAGTGATCGCTCAGGCCCGGCTCTCTGTCCAGGGCGGAAAGGGTGGCGATGTTATCTATAATGGGGGCAAGCCCTGTAACCTTGCCAATGGGGCTGTCATCACGGTAAAGCCTGTAAGCGGTCGGCACCTCTCCCTGAGCCATCTGCCAGGAAGCGCTGATGCCGCTGCCGGTCAGTTCCACCTGGAGATTTGTGGGCGGATTCGGGGGGATAGAATCAGCGGTGACGCTGACCTGGGGGCACTGGGCGCTCACAGCGGTTTCATCGTTAATCTGGCGGACACTGGCCACGCTATAGCTGTAAAGACCGTCCGGTCCCGGGATTTCCTCATAAAGGGTTTCGCTTACTATCCCGCCCAGAGGACTGAGGTCTCCCTCTCCCGGCGCCTGGCGGTAAAGCTGGTAGCCGGCCGCATCCGCAACCTCGTTCCAGCTTAATCGCACCTTGCCGCCGGCCAGGGCTTGGGCGTTCAGTCCATCGGGAATGGCCAGGGGGGGCAGATCTCCCTGATAGACCTCGTAACGGCGGGCACAGAGAAAGTCCGAGCCTGAATTGCCCAGATCATCGGTGGCCTGAAAGGTAAAATCAACATAATCACCGCTCGTTTCACCGGCCGTGGCAGGCAGGGAAAAATTTCCAAGCCAGAGGAATGGATTTTCGGTATCAGGCGTGAGGTTGACAGGATACGGCCCGCTGTTGTCGGCAAACTTGTAATTCAGCTCGGGAACGCTGCCCTCCTCCACTTCCTGGTCCAGGTTCATATTGACGCTCACGAGGAGGGGGCTTGCCGGATCATTATGAAAGGGGGCCTGGGGAATAAATTCCAGGGAGCTTACCGACGGACCGTCGGTATCAATTGTCAATGCGGCCGGGGCGCTGATGAGGGTTGAGCTGTTGCCCAGAAGATCGGTGCCGTAGTAGTGCCAGTTGGCGCTACCCGATAGGGTGCCCGGGCTGATATCAAAGGAGCCGCTGAAGGCATTGTTGCCTGCAGGAGCAAGACTGACCGGCAGCAGGGAGCCGTTGGCCAGGACCAGCTTGAGGATGGGGGCGGCGGCAAGCTGTTCGCTGAAGGTGAGAATGACCCCCACCTGTCCCGGGGCAAAACGGCTGCCCTCACTGGGCCCCTCCGGACTGTAATCAATGGTCAGCAGGGTTGGACCCTGGCGGTCGGAAGCGGCGTCGCGCACCACGGACAGATCGCTTTCGTTACCCGCCAGATCAAGGGACGTCACGCCGTAGTAATAAAGGCCATCGCTCGCCGGGATGTCATCAAGGTAGAGTCGGTCCAGCCCAAAAGGAGTGAGGCAGGAGGCCTGGGTTGGATCCGTGAAAGAAGTCTCACTGCGGTAGACCTTATAGCGTGCCGGGATCTCACCTGCCGGTTCCTGCCAGCTTAAAGAGATGAGCCCACCAGCCTTGGCACGGAGGGTGAAGAATGCGGGTGAAGCGGGAGGACCGGTGTCATAGTCCACCTGTACCGGACTTGATTTGGGGCTTGAACCGGCTCGATTCTGGGTAGTGGCTTCCAGGATATTCACCCCCTCGCTCAAGGTGATGGAGGTCGTGAACATTCCGCTGCTATCAAGGGAAAGTGGGCCTGCTGCCGGGATAGCGTTTACAAGGATGAAGACCTCGGAAAAGGGCTCGCCGCTCCCGGACACATTGATATCAGCCAACTTAAAGCTCTGGCCGTTCACCGGGGCGCTGATGACTGGCGCGGCTGGAGGCGCGAGTTGGATATGGATGTCATAGAGCTTGGAGCTGCTGTTGCCGAGCCGGTCAAAGGCGTTGATGGCGAGAACATGGTCTCCGTCGTTTATGGAGCTGATATTAAAGGACCAGAGGAAGAAGGGAGACCCCTGATACTCTGTGTGGATGAGGCTGCCGTCCAGGACAAACTCGATTCGTTCAACACCCGAGGGGTCCACGGCGTTGACGCCGATGACGGGAGCGCTGCTGAACAGGCTGGCATCAGCAAGGGGCAGTCCGTCCGATTCCACGGTGACAATCTCCGGACCTTCAAGGTCATCGCCATTCATGGCCAGGGTGGTGAAAAGAAAATCATCCGACCAGGCCGCGTTGCCGGTACTGTCGCTTGAGCCCACCCGAAAATGGTAAGTGCTGTCCGCTGCAAGCTCGTAAAGGGGCAGACAGTGATCAGTGACAAGTTCAGGATCAAGCGAACTGAACTGGCCATAATACTCCTCCGTGCCATACTCAACCAGGGAGTCTGCCGGTTCATTGGTCTGCCAGCAGATTTCGGCGCTGAAAGAGCTTATTTCGTTAACAGTGACTGTACTGATCTCCGGGGCAAGGGTGTCGACCGTGAAACTGCGAAGGGCCGGGCTTGGATCAATGTTGCCTTGCTGATCCCTGCTTGTGACCCCAAGGCTGTGGGGGCCATCCGCCAGATCAAAGAGAGCCCAGGTCAGCGGAGTGTACGTAGACCAGGGACCGTTGTCCAGCTGATAGCTGAAGGTGAGACCTAGAGGGATGTTGTCCTCTCCTGTCCAGGCGAGAACAAAAGGGCTGCCGGTTGCTCCGCCCTCGGTCGGACCTGAGCGGATAATGGTTTCAGGCGGCTCGTTGTCAGCCAGGGTCGTGAAACAGGTTTCCGGGGAAAAAGCAGACCAGCCGCCACGGTCATCCTTATACCTTACCCGCCAGCAATATGACTCGTCCCCCGCCAGGATCCCCCAGGGAAGTGCGAGAGAGGAGAGGTGGCGAAAGTCATCGCCGGAATCATAGACTGGCTCGGCATAACTGCCTGCAGCAGCTCTGATTTGCCAGAGGGAGGCGGCCTGGCTGTCGCCTGGGTCCGGATCGTCAAAATCAGTGGCCTCAAACACCGTTGCCGGAGAGACCTCGGTTTCGTCGGCAAGGGGCGAGGTGTTGGCCGGTGTATTCGGTTGGAGGTTGCCGGGTTCGGAATTGATGGTGAGCCCCTGGCCTCCGTAGGCTCCCATGTCGGCCCGGCTGCCGTCAGAGTCCTCCTGGTTGGGAGGGCCTTCGTCCACACAGGGTGAGGTCAACTGCAGGTGAAGATTTTCCGCAGAAGTGTCAACAAAGAGAGGATCGGCGCTGATGTCACCGGACAGGGGGGAAAGCCCTTGGTAATTTATAGTATTGTTGCCATAGATATTGTTATAACCTCCGGAGAGGGTCAGGTTGTTGTCGG
>JAHLLU010000016.1 GCA_020444005.1 archaeon | reverse complement strand
CCACCAAGGACACTCCTCAGGCGGAGTGTAAGAGTCTGGGTTCTCAGGGTCATACCATCTCGGATACCATGGCATGTATTCTCCTGTTTCCTCATCAAGGTAATAGAGCCCAGGCATAGGTAACTCATCTTCCTCTAATTCAGCAAACACAGGTATTGCTACCATTATTCCTAGAGTTAGGATTACTGCTCCGATCAATAGTTTTTGTTTATAGTTTTTCATCACAACCCTGTTAACGCCGTGAATTAAATATGGTACTTGAAACAGAAATTTCATAATTTGTAACATCTATCTGGACTAGTATACTAGTTGATTTCTCATAACCATTATAGCGCGTCATTACTTTCTTCAAGTATACCATGAAAATGGAAAATGTCAATCAAATGGGTCCAATGCACCCATACAATAATAACTGGATAATTGAGATTATCCCGATTTTACTTGGATTAATTATAGCTTTACTTATTCTCATAATCGTATATCTTTGGATTAACCAGAATAAAGATAGAAAACTAGAGAAAATTGATGAACCTGAGTCTGAGACTGGTAATCTGGATAAAATTGATGTGGCTATCAGATTGTTAAATGATAATGAAAAGTTGATTGTACAAGCATTAATCGATAATGATGGAGATATGTTACAGAAGGACATTAGCACCGAGCTTGGATTGTCTCGTGTACAAACTCATAGATCTATACAGAGTCTCATTGAACGAGATATAGTTACAACTGAGGACTACTTTAACACGAAAAAAGTCACATTATCAAAGTGGTTATACACAGAATAAGGATAAGTGCACATTTAGTGTTTCATTTTTTGAAACAAGTATTTCGGTAACCCTGAATAAACTGCGATTCAGTTATTTCACCTGTGAAAAAAGTATGATGTTGATAGGATTGCTGGTAATAGGGCTCATAGCTTATTGGGTATATGAGGGGTATAGACCAAAAAATTGTAGAACATATCCTGTTGAGCGTACTCCTTTGGAAATAGCTCAGGTGAGGTTTGCAAGAGGCGAGATAACTAGCATGGAATATGAAGAGATCAGGAAAAAACTAGTTGAACACTAGTTGTATCGAGTATAACTGAAGCCTTATTGTTATGAAGTTGTGGACTGCATTGAAATGTCTGTTTCAATAGTAGCTCGTCTAAAGTCTTTACCACTCCATAGAGGCTGAGGTTTTAACGCAGCTAATTTAGCAATGTACCTATCAGGAATTATTTCGAGGCGTGTATTGTAAAAGTTCGCGATCTGGTTATAATAATCACGAGCTAACGCAATACGTTGCTCGGTTTCCTCAAGACTCTTTTGAAGATCTAAATACTGTTCTCCAGCCTTTAATTCAGGATAATTCTCATCTATTGCTACCAGTATTGGGGCAACGGCTTTAGCTTCACCACTCACATTTGCTTGGGCTCGTAGCTCAGCAATATACGTGTGGATGTTTTGTTCATGTTTTTGATAGCCTTCAACTATTTCTACGAGACGGGGAATGAGATCGCTGCGTCTCTTAAGCTGAATATCTATCAGTGAACGAGCTTGATCAACGCTATTCCCTAGACTCACAATACTATTATAGACTACAAACAGCCAACCGAGACAAAATGCAAGCAAATAGACACCTGCTGGTGCGAAGACAAGGGGAGAAATTAGGTTCTCAGAAAATACAATAGGTAACCCAGTTATGATTAAACCGATAATAGACAAGAGAATGAAATAGTTACCATAACTTGAACTAACTGTTTTCTCTCCATCCGTCGAGATAACGTATAATGGCTCTTCCTCATCATAGGCTATCTCTGCTGCAATAATATCATCCCGTTCACGAGCCTGTCCTATCACATATATTTGCGAATGTAATGGTATGAGGGTCTCTGTGAATCTGCGTCGGTGACGTGAGTTAGATACACTTCTTCTTGGTCCTTTACCATAGTACATAGGGTGACGACGGGTAAAGACCTCATTAAGAACTAGTTCCCCGTTTATATCCGCATTCCGTGGATCAATTCTAATAACACCAGTCTCATCCCTGAGATAGAACTTTGGAGACTCACCGCCCTGATCCACGGTTCTCCAACCAGTCTCTGTTCTGGTACGTGTTTTTGTCCTACCCTCTGAGTCATGATAGGTTTCTGTAACCTGTCTTCGCCATTGTTCCTCTATTCTCCACGAGTACTGGACACACTGAGTTTCCGTTAAGTAACTTTTGAGATGTTTCTCTGTTTCAGCGGTTCCCTTGAGTTCGGCGAGACCAATAAAGACTCCAATGGTCTTGAGAGTCGGAGTATCATCAATGATACGCTTACGGTGAAAACTTCGAAAGCCCCAGAATAGTAGAGCTAGGCTAAAGAATGCAGCGATGAGTAATATCATTGGATCTGGACCAATAGACTGGGGCGTCATTGTACCCATAAATCCCAAAAAGCTAGTTAAAAAATATATACGCCATTTTTCAGATTCAAAAATGCTTGTTAACAATTACACGCTTGCATTAATTCACTCATTCAGTTGATCTAAGATGAAATTATAAGCCTCTTGAAGCGCCAAACTAGCCTCAGGAATAGGAAAGAGCACCCAGTCATGCGGCATTTCCATATAAAATCTATAATTAAACTCGGGGCGGTCCTGAGTCATACGCTGCATCCTCAAACCATCAGCATAAAAAAGCTCCAAAGAACCGAAAAAAACGAGAACCTCTCCAAGACCTTTGAGATCTCCATATATTGGGGACACGAGAGGATTCTTAAACTCACTTGGATCTGCGTATTGTTCAGCTGCATAGAGTAAAACCCGTTTTGACAGGATCATATCCTTTTTCTCTTGCAGATCAATACCCGGGTTCCCCATTGAAAGATCAAGCCACGGCGAAAATAGTACAAGCTTTCTAGGAGGTTTGACGCTCGGTTTTTCTCTAATCATCTGTGCTAGAGAAAGTGCAAGCCCTCCACCGGCACTATCACCAACTAGCATGAATACATCATCAGGATATTCTTTGCCAAGGTATTGGTACACATTATATACCCTCGTCAATGTCTCTTGAAACCGGGTTTCGGGTGCAACCGAGTAATCAACAAAGGTCACCTTGGCTCCTGTGTCTTCAATTAAGCTAGAGATGAATGACTCATTTGATTTCATCCCGTTTTTTCCTAGAACATAGGCGCCTCCATGTAGGTATATGATGTGAATATTGGTCTCCATGGTTCTTACCTTGGCTGTGATACACTCGGTTCCATCAATAGAGTTGTAAGTAGTATGATATCTGTTCGAGAACTTCGTCGAGGGTTTTAGCGGTGAATTAGTTCTTGGTGGGTTTGCGAAAACGTGTTTCAGATAATATTTGGGTCTGATGATTTCAAGAAACGTGTTTACTAGTGCTGCTTGGGCGGATATCTGCTGGTTTCTTGTTATAATCCTGTAGAGGAGGTATGTTACGAAGATTATTGCTGGAAGAAAAAATAAAACAAACACAATAATCCACCTCTTTCTTAACCTGCCCAATTATCGTGATAAAAGCTTTGATAGACCACAATCTAGGACACAATAAAATAATCGGATACGAAAACAAGGTAGAAAATATGGTTAAGCTACCATAATATAAAACAGAAAATCAATACCGCTATCACAAGAGACGGTTACTTTTCTTTGTCTTGATGTTTGATTTTTGACTCTATATATTGAAGGGATAGCTTTTTCGGGCTAAATCCTTTCAGCGAGTTGTGTGCGAGGTATCTTGCCTGTGCCTTCTCAAGTATCTTGTATGACTCTCGGTTGACATCGATATCACCATACAGGTCATGGAGATCAGTGTGAATGTGAAACATCAATAGATTATACTTGGAGTGAATCGTCTTCCAGATAATGGGAATATTCTCGTTAATCAACAACGAGTTAAGACCCGCATTCATAGGATACTCCAAATGCACCAGCATGTAAGATAACAAGTAACCCGGAGGCATGAAAAGCTCAGGGAATCTACAAACAGGGTCTAAGAGAATCTTCTCCTTAAGCATCTGATTAACTCGATTCTCAACTGTCCTGTTGTGTAGACCCGTAGTCTGTGTAACACGATTTCGGTTATACTTTATGCCCTTTCCTGTCAAGAGGTATCTGAGAATCGATACATCAAGCTGGTCTATGCAGTGCCCTTTAAGACATAAATCGCCTTTCCTGATGTCACGCTCAAGAATATTGATGCTAGTGCTTGGATCATATTTCAGAAGAAGCTCATTGCTAATGTATATCGTGTTGCTATTGAAAGTGGCGTGCTCCTTCTCAACGCCATAATCGTTTTCCAGTATATGAGGCAATACGGATAACCATTCATGGGCTTCCTTCAGGTTCCTATGAAGAGTGAAAATCAGTGTCCCATATTCTCCCTGCCGGAACTTGTAAGCAGCAATTATCTTTGGATCATCCATAATCCACTGCCTAATCCTCGGCTGACATTCAACACAGTCCGGTATATCCATATTTGTAAGCAGCAACAAAGGATAGGCCTTGAAAAGATAATAGAATGGAAAACTGGGAGGCATAATGATATTATTCTCGATAAGCCGTTCCACCCGTTCCTGAATGGTCCCTCTGTTTTTAGATAACCTGCGACCAAGTTCACTATAGTTTATAACAACAGACTCACCGGATACCAGAGACTCCATTATTCTCAGATTATCACTGTTTTCTAGAATCTCAGACACCAAAATCCCACAGGTATTACTGTTTATAGATTATTTAATAATATTCGAAAGAGGAATAGACACGCCATCCTATTGTTATCTCAGGAAAACGTCATCGTACTCGGCCTCTACCAGATATTTATGGTATAGCTCCTCCTTAGCGAATGATACCAACATGTTACCCAGCTCGGTGCCTTTGAAATTTTCCGCAAGCATCACGTAGAAATCATGTGCAGTTTTCTCCCTTTGAGCTGCATAGATTAGTATCTCTTGGTAACTGGAATCCTTCTTCAATGGAACCTTCACCAACGGATCAGTGATCTTGAGATCAATCACCTTCTTCTCAATGGTGCTTGCCTTGATGTTACTAGGGTCTTCAAGCCCATTGAGGAAGTAAGCTCTGTGCCGTTTCTCATCTTCAGCCATTTTACTGAGGAACTCTTTTGCACCGGGTCTTGTGGTTTTCTCGGCGGCCATCTTATAGAGGTTGTATGATTCAAGCTCCATCTCGGCTCCAATCTTTAACGCCTCCTCCATAGTCAATTTATCGCCTTTCGAAGAAGAAAGATAAGCATGTATCTTTTCTGCTGCAACCCTACCCTCACCTAGAGCCTGAATAACAGTAGCTCCTCCGCTGATGCTGTCACCTCCAGCGAAAACCTTGGGTATACTTGTCTGCATGTCATCATTCACCTGTATACCACCCCACCGGTTAACCTCCAAGCCCTCAGCTCGTGAAAGGAACAAACGGTTAGGAGACGTCCCAATCGCCTCGATAACAGTATCAAACTCCTCGGTAAACTCACTGTCAGGAATAGGAACTGGTCGTCGTCTTCCAGATGCGTCAGGGTCACCTAGCTCCATCTGTTGAAGGGTGACGCTTTTAACCCACCCGTCTTCACCGTTGAGTCTTGTGGGGTTTTCTAGCTCGTGGAAATGTATTCCTTCCTCTATTGCGTGGTGTAGCTCCTCTGCTCTTGCCGGTGCTTCTGCTTTGGTTCTTCTATAAAGTATGTGAGTCTCGGCTCCGTAGCGTAATGCACATCTTGCTGCGTCCATGGCTACGTTTCCTGCGCCGATGACAGCTACTTTTTTGCCTACAACGATGGGGGTATCTGATCCCTCGGGGAACAAGTATGATTTCATCAGGTTGGTTCTGATAAGGAACTCGTTAGCAGAGTAGACACCATTCAACTCTTCTCCCTTGAGGTTCATGAAACGTGGAGCACCAGCGCCTGTACCTACATAGATAGCGTCGTACTCAGATAACAAATCCTCAAAGCTGATGTGTTGACCGACTATTCTGTTTAACTTGATTTCTACACCAAGGTCTTTCAGCATATCAAGCTCGATGTTTACTATGGATTTTGGTAACCTGAACTCGGGGATACCATACTGCAAGACTCCACCCGCCTTGTGTAGCGCCTCAAAGACCACAATATCGTATCCAAGTTTCCGTAGATCAGCTGCGCAGCTAATGGCTGTGGGTCCAGAGCCGATGATAGCTACCTTTCCTATGTTATTTTTGATCTCAACTGGCTCTACTACACCGTTCTCGATAGCCCAGTCACCGATAAATGACTCAAGTTTACCGATGTTAATCGGTTGACCGGCTTTACCAAGCACACATGCCCCTTCACATTGGGATTCCTGTGGACAAACCCTTCCTACGATGGAGGGGATTGGGCTACTTGCTTTCAATGTATTGTATGCTGAGTGAAAGTCACGTTCAGCGATCTCCTTCACGAACTTTGTGACATCAATATTAACAGGACAATGACTTGAACAGGGAGAATGAGCGCACTGGAGACACCTGTTTGCTTCTTGAACCGATTCTTCTTTTGAGTAGCCAAGAGGTACTTCGTTAAAGTTCTTAACTCGTTTCTCGACTGCCTGCTCTCTCATTGGTACACGTGTTGCCGGCATTACTTGTTCCTCCCTGCTAAGTAGAGGTCTTTATGCACCTTCTCGGGTGCCTTGAACATGGCAAGCCTGTTGATTACCTCCGCAAAGTTCACCTTATGAGCGTCAAATAGTGGACCATCAACGCAGGTAAGCTTCATCTGACCATCAATGAACACTCTACATGCTCCACACATGCCTGTACCATCCACCATTATCTGTCGAAGCACAGACATTGTTGGGATATTATAGGGTCTAGTAAGATCAGCCATCTCCTTGAGTTTGCCAATGTTACCACAAGCGAGAGCAATATCTACCCTCTTTTCCTCAATAAGCTGTTTCAATATATCCAGATAGTGCCCTTTCTGACCATAGGAGCCGTCTTCAGTGGTGATATAGTACTCATCACTGACTGAGCGTAGATCTTCTTCACCATAGACATCATCCTTTGTTCCGAATGACTGTATAGAGATAACATGGTTGCCGTCAACCTTGCTGAGAGCTTTACAGTATTGATAGTTCTCTGCATGGCCACACACTAAGTCACTACACCATACAACATTCCCGTATTTTTTTATAGGGAACTCGTTTCCCTGTGGCCCAATCACCTGATAGAATGAGTCTCCAACTTTGTAATCGTCGAGTTCAAGACTTGTCTTACCTAGTCTTTTGATGAACATCACGATGTTGCCATTTTCCGCTGATTTGACGGACATGGGGATTCTTTCCCCATTTTCATTGGTCATAAGTAGGACAAAGTGCCCTGGTTTGATCTTCTCTGCGACATGAGGTGCCTCAACTTCAATCAAGTAGTCTGCTGAGTTCAAGTCTTCCTTTTTGACGATCTTAAAATCGGTCATTTCATTGGAGATTTCGGTGACGTTGTTTAAGGATTTGCAACATAGAATGTCAACCTTTTTACCTATTATGACTAGAAAATGCTATTATTTTACAAAATATTAGTCTGAAAGTATCAAATATGACACATGGTTTTTCTCCGTTTTAAGCGTACCAAAAATCCAAGGTAAGCCCTTTATTTCACCGTACGGCTCGTACCCGGTATGAGCGTTAAAATAACCCAGATAGAAGGATGGAAACTAAAAGCAGAAGCAGACGGATTCACAGTAATCAGCGGAAGATCAGACCTAGAAAGCCCATCAGAGGGAATGAGCCCCGGAAAACTAATGTCAGCAAGCCTAGGACTCTGCACAGGAATGCATCTTGTCAGCTATATGCAGAAAAACAACATTGAACACGATGGATTTGAGATCACTGTAAATAACAAGAGCGCTAGAAACCCAAGCCGATGCGTTGAATATAATACAAGTATAAAGATAAACGCAAAACTTAGCCCAGAGACCATCGAGGGACTTCTTGAAGAGGCTGGGAAATGCTACGTGGGAAACACCATTAAATGTGCCCCCAGTGTAAACATCGAGCTACAATCAGACTAGACTCTCACCAAGAGCCCTAGCCTTCTTTAATAACTCCTTATTCTCCGAAGCAGGTTTTCTTCCTGTCCCATATGCCTTCAAAGAACCCACAGGCTCCATGTTCCAGTAGTGACTCATACGTTCCTCAAGCCACTCAACGACCTCACCATATACGTTCGGGTTGTCCCAGCCACAACTGAATACGCCGACAAATTTGATGCCGTCGGGTATGAGTTTCCTGTATTCAGCCCCATGGCTTGTACTATAATAGTAGAGTCTGTCAATCAGTATCTTGGTTCGTGCACTTACATGGTCATAGTAGATGGGAGAACCGAGTACGAATGCATCCATTGATTCAAGGTATGGCATTAGTTCAGTGAAGTCATCATCGGGGTATACATAGCCCGTTTCATCGGCTTCAAGGGGTTTGATATCCATATCGCTCATATAGAACAGATGCGTCTCGTGTCCGGCGTCTTTTGCTCCAGCTAATACCTCTTCTACAAGTCGAGCCGTGTTTCCTGTTCGTCGTGGACCGGCTAATATTCCGATTACTTTCATATATTGTGAAGAGGTACTGACACTAATAAAGTAACTAAAAACATGATACCAGTACATAGAAGCCCTTTTAGATAAGTATCATATCCTCTAGGCATTAGACAAAAACCTGTACGGTGCACTTCCATATGTCTATCGACGAAAAGAAACTAGATGAACTTGAGGCACAGGCAGCGGAGCTAAGGAATACCCGCAACGAGTTATTTAACCAGATAAAAAAACTCAGGGAAGAAAGAGACCGCCTCAATAAGACAGCGAGAGCCGCAAGGGACCAGGCACAGAAACACCGCGATGAACGCGACAGGATCAACTCCAAGGTACAGAAGATCAAACAGAGCCTTGGACCATTATTTGATGACCTCAGCGAAAAAAATCAGGCACTAGCACAGGCAAACCGCGCCATCAGAGAAGATTACAAGGGACTACCCAATAAGAAACAAGTACAGGAAGACCTGAAACGCATCGAGTGGGAAGTAATGACCACACCAACAAAGGAGATGCTTGGAAGGGAAGATGAGCTTATCCAACGTGCAGCAGACCTCAGCAAGACCCTTGATGAGTTCAAGGGAATCGAGCAGAAACAGGATAAGAAACAAGATTATCTCAAAGACAGAAAGGGCACCCTTGAAGAGATCAATGCTCTCCGTGATGAGATTAATGGACTAGCAGAGAAAAGCCAAGAACATCATGAACGCATGATACTATTCTACGAACAGGCTGACAAAGACAAGAAACGTGCAGACGAGGTTCATGGCAGATATGTTGAGAAGATAAAAGAAGTCGAGAACATCAAAGATGAACTCAACATCATAATGCCAGACATCAACGCCATGAGAGACGGACTTCAAGCATCAGACCTCAAACACGCCGAACTACGCAAGATGAACGTAAAACAGCGAGCAGAAGCCATGAAACAAGCAGCCATCAAGAAAATGGAGAACGGCGAAAAACTCACCTTTGAGGATATGAAGCTCATCTACGGCGACGAGGACGAAGATTAGAAAAAAAATATCCCAGAAAATGTTGGGGATTTTATACCCTTAATACTGGGCAGGTCATGCAGTGGATTCCACCCATACCTTTACGCATTTCCTCTCCGGGTATTTGAACAACATCGATACCACGCTCCTTACACTCCTGCATAACCCGTGGGTTACCAGTATAATGGAATGCTAGGTCTTTATCTACGGTGAGGAAGTTTGCCGCCATATCGAAGCACTCTTGGTCAGTAATCTCCATGATGTCCCAGTTCTCCTCCCTGAGCCACTCAGTAAAGCTTCCTTCCCATTTCTCGTTGCTTGTCCTGAAGATCGCTGGTACTTCTTCCATTACCTCAGGGTGAATTAACGCTACTTTTCCGGGAAGTTCACAGAACTCACCGTCGATATGAACCATGTCCGGGGGCATGTTTAATTGAATATAGAGATCGGCGAGTTTGTTGTCCAGAAGATAATCGCCCATCTGAGTTAATGCTCCCTGTGTTGAACGGTCACATAGACCAGCAACAGCGGTACCACCCTCAAGCAAGGCGAATCCTCCGCCTTCAAAGCTGTCCGGTTTCTTCATCTCTAAGGCGATGGGTACTCCATTTGCCTCATGTGCAGCTTTAATGACTGGTGTTTCTTCTCTTCTGGTGGGTAACCCCATCCTGAAAAGCATAGCCCCATTATTTGTCATGGAGCTACTGTCCCTAACGAAGACTAGGTTTGGCGCCTTGTAGCTCTGCTCCATCATCTCCTTATTATCCGCTATAAGATCACGGACCTTTAGAACTTCTACTCCTGCCTCATCAAATGCATCAATAAGCTCCTGATGATCGCTGATGAATCGTTTTGTATCTACGGGCATATCAAAGTGATGTGCAACTGGGTCAGCGTTCGCTAACTCCAGTTCTTTCCCTGGGTGATGAACCATAACCCGTTTCAAGGTACCTGATTCATGGTTTATCCCATAATTTGACATAACATACCCTAATTAGAATAGTACATAAAACATTATGCTGAGATACTACTTTTTGGCTTTAGCAGCTTTCTTCTCGGCTCGTTCCTTACGCTTCAACGCCTTCTCCGTCTCTTCCTCGGTGTTACGGTACTTACGCTGCCCATCCTCTGCCTTGAAGCTTACTACCCTGTCTTTCTGGAACATGTTCTTAAGTAGACTGTAGGTTTTCTTCTCTTTAATATCCAACTCATCGGCGATCTCCTTTAGAGACATGGGTTTGTCGAGTAGTAAAACGCCTATCTTGTTTCTTAGTGTTGATGCGGACATGATCCTCAGAACATCAATATATGGGCTTTTTATTAAAACTTGACGCGAAAAACCAGAACCCAGTATATAAACAAAGCGAAACAAGGGTCTAAATGAATTAAGGATATAAACAAGTATACAATCCGTAAAAATACAGAAATGCAGACACAAAAAATCAAGTATCTATGCGAGGAATGCTACGAGACTTGGACATCAGAAACAAATGAAAAAACATGCCCATACTGCGGAAGCGACATGATCACCGCCGAGAAAAAGCGATCCTAGAAAACCCATACCGTATTTCTATTTCTGTTTATTCACCCAGCCTAGAGGATACAGGGCATAATCAAAGGGGGGGTACGCCGAAAAAACCCGAAAGCAGCTTCTTTCAAAGAAAACAGCCCCAGAACAGCTCTGATTCGATCCTGATATATGTAAAAAACCGTATGAGTAACGTTTTTTCGTATACACTTTTGTCAACGAAAAATGACACAACCTCCCACTCTTTCCTACCAAGAAAATTTTTTCCCAAAGTACCCACCAGTAGACACCATCAACAATAAATACCATAACCCAACCACAATAGGCATCAACGAGGACATTTCCATGAACACTGAAGAAAGAACCATAGTAGCCATCAGCACAAGCCACGGCATAATGCACGCATACCTAGTACTACTGCCAGCAATGATACCCATCCTAGGCGGAGAACTAGGAGACATCGCCACAGTAGGCATGCTCGCAAGCCTAGTAACCCTATTCTACGGCTGGCTAAGCCTACCCATCGGATTCCTCGCAGACCGCTACAGCAAAAAAACACTCATCATGATGAGCATGATCCTATGCGGCGGCGCAAGCATACTCATCGGCATAAGCCCAAGCATACCCATCGCAGCAGTAGGACTCATAGTACTCGGAGTAGGAGCAAGCCTATACCACCCATGCGGCTACGCCCACATGGCACTAGTAAGCGACGAAAGCCGAGGAAGATACATGGGCTTCCAAGGACTAGGCGGCGACATGGGAATGGCAGTAAGCTACCTAACATCAAGCCTACTAGGAGCAAGATTCGGATGGAGAATGACATTCATCATCTGGGGAGTCACCGGCCTCATCATGGCAGTAATCGACTACCTAATCGCAGAAGACATCGCATGCCCAATGCCAGAAGGCGGACACGCAGGACCAGTAGAAACACTACGCAGAATGTTCGGAACCACAAACAAAGCCACCTTAATCATCACCCTCGGAATAGTCGTACTCAGCGGAATGCTCTGGACCGGCGTATCAAGCTTCATCATGGTATTCATGGAAGAACAAAAAGGAGTCAGCTTCGTAATAGCAGGAGGCCTCAGCACCCTCAAATACACAGTAGGAGCCTTCGCCCAGATACTAGGCGGAGAACTAAGCGACAAAATGGGACGAAAGAAGCTTCTACTATTCGGATACGCAGGCTTCGCCCTAACACTCCTCGGCTTCGTACTATCACCAAGCAGCCTACCAGTACTAGTGTTAATAGTAGTCGTACTCGGGTTCACCTTCTTCATCACCCAGAGCCCAATGAACGCCCTACTAGGGGACGTAGCAAGAAAAGACACAGTAGGAGTCACCTATGGAGTAAACTTTACACTAAAATACGGAATCGGCTTCTTCACACCAGCAATAGCCGGATGGCTAGCCCTAAACTACGGATACTCAAGCGTATTCTACTTCTTCGCAGCCCTAAGCGCCCTAGCCTTCGGAATAACCCTACTGATAAAAGAAAACTAGAGGAAATCGGGGAGAATCTCCCCCACTCGTTTATAGAAACCTGTCTTGGATAAAGCATCCACGTCCCCGAGACTCTCCTCTACAGCCTCATCATAATCAATGGAGCCTAGATATTCCAATCCAAGCTTCTCCACATCTGATTTGACGTAATCGGATGGCCGCATCACCATGTTCTCCACCACACCAGAAATAGGGATACCAAGCTCTTTCAGCAATAAGATCATCCGGCGTACACTCTGATACGCCACACGACTCGGAGTCGTAACCACCACGAACTCGATCCTTGGAATCAAACGAATAGTATCCAACGTCGCATCACCAATACCAGGCGGCATATCCACCACCAAGTAATCCAACTCACCCCACCTGGTAATCGCAAGAAGCTCGATGATAGCATTACTAACATCCTGTCCACGAAGAGGAGCAGGCTCATCAAGACTATAATGAGTGATACTCATATAGCGGAGTTCATGGGCAAGCGGCGGAATAATACCGTAATCTTCCTCTGGGTAAAGCCCATCAACGCCCATTATTACGTGAGTAGCTGGACTAGTAAAGTCAAGATCAAGTAAGCCAACCTTGTATCCTCGGTCACGAAGATTTAGGGCAAGACTGGTAGCGATCATGCTTTTTCCCACGCCGCCCTTACCGCTACTAACAGCGATAATCTTACCTACCTTCTCGAAACGTCGCTCGATAACGGCTATCCTTGGGTCACTCATCTTTCTCACCCTTTATAGTGGCTAACCAGACGCCCCTACCCTTGCTTACCTCAAAGTCGGGACTACCACACTCAGTACACTTGATGTAAACATGTGCCATCTCAGGCACAAAGTGAATCGCCTCGGAGATATCCTCTGATAACCCCTGAGCCTTAAACGTCCACTCATGCCCACAGTTACGGCACTTGAACTTGGCTGGCTCTGCTTTGAGTACAAACTTTGCTTCCTCGAATAATGGTGTCTTTAACTGCTCAAAGGCGAACTCCAGTACATCATGTTCCACCTGTTGAAGTTCTCCTATCACTACAACTACTTCGGTTACCTTCGTGAGACCGTTCTCCTCCGCAAACTTTCTAGCGGTAGATATAACGCCCTCAGCGAGTGCCCATTCATGCATGAGGCTTCTTCAAAGGTTGTACAATATAGGGTTTACCAATAGGTACAATGGGCGATAAATACAATCAGTATTACGTTTACTATTATACGTAATATTTTTAACTTATGCACAGGGCATCAAGGGCGCAGGAAAATCAGCTGTATCACTCCTATTAGCCCACGAACTCAGTAAAAAAGCAAACACAATACTGCTGGACTCAGATGAATCCAACAGACTACTCCCTAAAACACTTGGACTCGAGACCCCGGACACAATAGCTAACTATCTAGGCGGTAGATCCAATGTACGGAAAAGTATCGAGGGACATGAAAAAATCAACCTCAACGAACTACCCTCAGAATACATATCCAAGACAGATTATGGCATCACCTATGCAGCAGTAGGCAAGATAGAAGAATACGGAGAAGGCTGCGCATGCCCATACGGGTTCCTATCAAAGGAGCTTCTGAAAAGAATCGAGCTATCCCCGGAAGAATACTTGATAGTAGATGCAGAGGCAGGCATCGAACATTTGGGTAGAGGCGTAGAGGAAGGAATCGACAAGCTTATCGTGGTAATCGACCCAACCGCAGAAGGCGTGGAGATCGCGAAGAAGCTAGTATCTGAGGCGCAGCGGATAGGGAAACCAATTCACCTGATACTGAATAAGGTAACCTCTGAAATAGAGCAGATAATGTTGGAGAAACTTGAGTCCGAAGGACTGAAAGCCGATGCATTGATCAGGTATGATCCTGTGATCTTCAAGTCTAGCCTCATGGGTGGACTATTCAGCGCAGAAGCAGCATCAGAAGACATATCAAGATTCATCGAGACAAATCTCTAGAAGCGATCAATATGTCCGGCAACGTATCAAGAATAAGCATCTCCATCGACCCGGAGCTACTAGAGGAATTCGACCAAACAACCCAAAAAATAGGATACAACCGATCTACAGCCGTTCAACTCGCAATGAGAGACTTTCTCACAGAGCACAAGTGGAAAGACATCGAAGGCATGCTCGCTGGTGTAATCACCATGATGTACGATCACCATACAGGTAATGTCATGGAGGAACTTACACACTTACAACATGATTACACTGATATCATAAACTCATCAACCCACATACACCTAGACCACCACAACTGCCTCGAAATACTAGCTGTGAAGGGAGAAGCAGCCAAGATAAAGACCCTCGCAGAGGCCCTTGGTACAACGCGTGGCGTTAAACAGATCAGGGTCACGTTAATGCGGTAACCAGATTTTTCTTTTCTCGGTGAATATTATTCAAAACTATTGGCGTTCAGGGTATTATGTGAAGATTGGACTGAACGGGGCAACTGTAAATCTGGTAACAACTTCAATTTTGACAGTTTTCACAGAGATACTGTTTCTTGAGTATCTGCGTACAGGTCATGGATACATTGTGGCGTATTGTTACCTTTTTTGGGCATTGGTGTCTTGGTATTATCTGGTTCATCGGAGTATACGGTCAACAATCCAGAGTCTCCGTGAAAACAATGAATAAAAACCACCACTACGTTCAGAGTGCCATCCAATGAACAAATACTTAGAGATTCTTGAAAAAACAGGGAACAGCCTCATGATCTATAAAGAGGGAGAATTGTTCTTTGAGAGCGACCTCAAAGGCATCAGGCCTCACCTGAAGGCAATAAATGAGCTAGGCTCAGAACTGGAGGGAACATTGATGGTGGATAAGATTCTGGGAAGAGCCGCAGCGTTTCTAGTAATATACAGCAAAGCAGGTGAAGCTATATCAGCGGTTCTCAGTACGCCGGGTAAACAGGTTCTCGACAAGTATGGTTTAAAGTATAGTTATAGAGAAGAGGTTCCTCATATCAAGCTGGAGAACGGTGTTATTTACTGTCCATTCGAGAGAATGGTACAGGGAATCGATGACCCAGTAGAGGCTTACGAGGCTATCGTGGAGAAGATGAATAGCTTCAAGGACTCTTCTTCCTCATAGCATAGATCGCTGGAATAGCGCCAAGGTTTAACGCGGCGCCTATGAGGAATATTGTGCTATAGGGTAGGAATATGGTTAGTATGCCTGATGCTACGCTGCCCAGTGTGCTGCCTAGGCTGAATACGCTGCTGAGATAACTGATGCTGATGGTTTTGATCTCCGGCTCAACGAGATCAGTGAGGAATGCCCACTCAGAGACAGCCCTTGTTCCCCAGCATAGCCCATATAACCCCATGGCTACGACGAGCATTGTGAAACTACCTGAATACGCCATGATGCCGAAGCTTACTACGAGAAGCGAGAAAGCAGCGTACATCAATGGTCGGCGGCCGATACGGTCGCTGATGGTACCCGCAGGGAACCTTGCTAGGGTGTTTGCGAAGCCACGGATGGTGAAGAGTATTGCGATGGTGCTGTCGCTGAAGCCTAGTTGGTTGGCGGCGTAGATGCTGAATAGTGCTAGGAATATTGATTGGGCGGTGCTGAAGCTGGCTCGGCAGTAGCTGAGTAGGACCACGTTTCGGTTTCGTAGTATCATTTTGATGGACTCGGTGGTGCTGATAGTTGGTGCCTCTGTTTTGACTCGCTCTCTGATGTTCTCGGGTGCCATGAATACCAGTAGAAGTATGCCGATTACGGGTACGCCGGCGGCTAGATAGAATAACCCGGTGTAGCCTAGGGGGGTTACTAGCCAGCTGCAGAGTGCTGGTCCTAGGAGCATGCCTAGTCCGAGGAATGTGAGGTATCTTCCCATGGCGTCTCCTTGTCTTTGTGGGGGTGCTGCGTCGCTTACTGTGCTCATGGCGGTTTGGTTGAAGCTGCTCGCTGATATTGTGTTGAAGATGACTACTAGCATGAGCTGGGTATAGTTTTTTGCGGGGATGAATAGTAGTGTGCCGGCTCCGCTGATGATGAGGGCGATGGTCATGCTGCGGATTCGTCCTATTTTTTCGATTAGGCCGCTGATGGGGATTCTGAGTATGAGGGGTATGAAGCTTTGTACGCTGAGGAGTACGCCTAGTTGGACTACTGTTATGCCTTTTTGGGTGAGGTATAGGCTGTAGATGGGTTGGGTTAGGGTGAAGTTTAGTACGAATGTGGTGGCTGTGAGCATTAGCGCGTAGAGTCTTCTGTTGTAGCCGCTCGTCGGTGGTTCACCTTTGGTTTTGCTAT
>JAHLLU010000015.1 GCA_020444005.1 archaeon | reverse complement strand
TGCTGAACTCTAGTATGCTGTCCTCTATCTTGCGCTGCTCGTTTTTTCCTCTTAGGAATATTGCTGCTGTGCCTTGTGTGAATAGTTCTAGTGCTCCGTGTCTGAACTCGCTGTAGTTTACTGCGATTCCGTGTACCCAGCACATCTCCATTAGTGTGCAGAGTGCAAACTGGTATGTTAGACCCCAGTTGATTCCTCCTCCGAGGACGAAAATCTTGTCATAGTCCTTTAGCTCTAAGCCTAGACTCTTTGCTGCCTTCTTTGCCTCTGGTATCATCTTGGGTATTTTTTCAGGTAAGCCGTCAGCGATCTTGATCATTTTCGCCCCGATCTCGTAGCCTTTCTCCTTGAAGATCGAGCCATATAGATAGTACATGCTCACGAGTTTACCGAAAGTGACTCCCCTTGCCTCCCAGCCGTAGCCAATATCCGCCTTCTCATTTATGACTGAGTCGGTTTTCTGGGTCAAGCCGAAGGTAGTTGCTCCTTTTTCGTTGCACCATTCAAGAGCTTCAACTATCTCCTTAGTTTTACCGCTCTGACTGATTAGAATGACCACTGCTTTATCGTCTATTGCCTCTGGTCTGCGTTCTAGGAACTCCCAGCCGCTGAAGGCGTAGACTGGTACCTTTGTGTATTTTTCAGCAATATACACCAGGGGCATCTGTACGCTGTAGCTTCCACCACTACCAATCATATAGTAGCGCTCTGCTTTTGCGAGTTTCTTGCCCAATTCAATTAGTTCTGGTTTCTTAGACTGGACCGCTTCTAGTGTGGCTTCTGTTAATCCATCTACAAGCCAAGCTGGTCTATAATTTTCCTCTGTTAAATAATCCACTGGTTCTGACAATTTTATCACTGGATAACTAGAAAAAGTACTAATGAGGATAAAAAGTGTAGTGGAAACCTAGATTTCCAAGTGAAGGGCTTCCTTGAGCCCCTTGTAGCGGTTCCTGATGGTGACTTCGGTAACGCCCGCTGCGTCCGCGATCATCTTCTGGGTCCGCTTCTCGTCATTCATGACGCATGCAATGTATAACGCTGCTGCGGCTAAGCCCATTGGGTCCTTGCCTGCAGTGGTTTTCAGGTCTTCTGCTCTACGTAGTATGTTTACTGCTGCCTGCTGTGTGTTTTCGCTGATGTCAACTTTTGCCGCGATCTTTGGTACACGATACTGAGCCTTAGGTATAGGCATGCTCATGTTTAGCTCCCTGAGGAGTAACCTGTAGCATCTTGCTAGGTCTTTCTTGTCGATGGTGCTATGGTCGCTGAGTTCACGTAGGGTTCTTGGTGTTCCTGTTACCCTACATGCTGCGTAGAGGCTTGCTGCTGCGATAGCGCTGATGCTTCTTCCACGGACCAAACCTTTCTCTAGGGCTTTCCTGTAGATGACGGCTGCGCGTTCCTTAACTGGTTTCGGGATGTGTAGTTTGTCGCTAAGCCTGCTTAGTTCTGTCATTGCGTGGCTTAGGTTTCTGTCTATGCTGCTCTGGTAGCTTGATCTGATGTGCCATTTCTTGAGTCTGAGCATCTGGAACATGGTCTTGGTTGGGATTGATCTGCCGAAGGCGTCTTTTCCGACCTGTCCAATCATTGTGCTCAAGCCTTTGTCGTGTACACTGAAGCTTAGTGGCATTCCGACGCGGCTGCGTGACTCACGTTCATCTTGACTGAAGGCTCGCCATTCTGGTCCTTCATTAATCATACTATCGGCCATTACGAGACCGCATGCTCCACAAATTCGTTCCCCAGACCTGCTATCAATTACAATATGCCTGCTTCCACATTCAGGACAGACATCTGGGCTATTCTCATTTTTTGATCTCTGCAAATTTTATTCACCTTTGTGAGTCACGGGAATCCTGCTATTCTTTTTGGAATACGGCTTCACGTGAAGAGTGTCGATACACCAACAATCAAGTATTTAAACCTATCGCCCATATTTACTATAGAGCCTATATAATTACAGGTACCGTCTGGTATATAATTGAGTATTTTTGATCCATATTAGGTTTTTCTGGTAAAAAACAAGGGTTTTTAGAAGCTCTTTTAATGGAAACCATGGTTATACCGGGTATGAGTAATATTCCAGAAGTAAAAATCGCAGTTTTAGGCGGTAGCACCACTATTGGCGCTAACTTCCCCCGCGCGTATGAAGGTGTAGAGGTAATCGAGGATAATATGGTCTTTGAGACTCCTTTTGGACCCACAGCGCCCTTCACACATGCCAAGGTTGACGGTAAAGAGTTCCTCTATGTGGATTTCCACGGAATAAACCGTCATATCAGAAACACTGAGCCTGATAGTAGCGGAGAACGAGTATTCTATGTGCTTTGGAAGGCTGGTGTCAAGAAGATTATTGGGACAGCCCTCTGTGGCTCCTCTAATAGGCTTCTTGATCCCGCTGATGCGGTTATTCCCGATGACTTTGTGGATTTCACTACCAAACGTCCACAGATGCTTATGGTTAGCCTACAAGACAAGGGCGAGGATGTACCAAGATACAGCTACAGGCTCCATCAGCCTACCTGTCCAACTCTCTCAGATAGCCTTGTAGAGGCTTGTGAGGAAGCAGGATTCCCAAGGGTATTCAAACGTGGAATAGTGGGTGTAGCAGAAGGTCCGAGGCTTGAGAGTCCAGCGGAGATTAAACTCAGGTATCAGAACCTAGGCATCGACATTGTGACTATGAACTTTGTGCCCGAGGTGTTTTTCGCCCGTGAGATCGGTGCATGTTACGCGGCGATTGAACTCGTAAGCAATTATGGTGAGGGTTTGATTGATCCCCGTTGGGAGGGTAACACAGCGTTCAGGGATTTCCAGAAACGCTGGAGTCGCCCTACCGCTGAGGCTATTCTTCATGCGTTAAAGGCGATGAATCCTGATGATGATAGCTGCGGATGCAGCACATATCGCTGGGAAAGCATTCTCCTCTAATCTTCATTTGATACACTTTTTGTCGTTAAAACCCCGTTACTCATACGCTTTTTTACGTTTATCAGAAGGCGATCTGGGCTGTTCTGGGGATTCTTTTATTGAAACCAGCCGCTTCCGGGTTTTTTCGTTGGTACCCCTCCCCCCCCTAAGATAATTTTATCACATGCGCTGTTGTTTCTGGTGTTATGCAAGTCAAGGTTCGCTTATTCGGTGACGTAGCGGAGATGGTAGGCAGTAAACACACTGTTGAGCTTGATGAAGGCTCAAGCGTGCTGTCTCTTACTAACTATATTCAACGAGATTCTGGACGCACTAGAGGCGGTTATCTTGGTGAGTTCAAGGTGGGTGGACCAGATCTAGGTATTATGGTTAATGGAAAGAACATTGATTTGCTTGACGGTGTGGAAACCAAGCTCTGTGACGAGGATGATGTGGTTATCATGCCCTTTGTTGTAGGTGGCTAGGTTCTTTTCATAGTAGCGATTTGTATACCGTTGCCTATCGATGGTAAAAGGCTTAAGCAGGGTCAATGATTCTGATAACCGATAAACATGAAGGGATGGAATGGAAAAATCCTCAGAGTAGACCTAACAAAGGGAACATCAAAGATAACAACCTACAATGAGGACATAGCCAAACGCTTCATCGGAGGAAGAGGACTCGCAGTAAAACTCCTATGGGATGAACTACCTCAAGGAGCAGACCCTCTTGGACCCGAAAACATGCTAATATTCGCAGCAGGACCATACACAGCCTACACCGTACCCAACAGCGGCAAGATGGTTGTAGCCGCCAAGAGCCCCCTAACTGGAGGATATGGAGACGGTAACCTCGGAACCCGTGCAGCTGTAAACATGAGAAAATGTGGCTTAGACGCAGTCGTAGTCACAGGAAAATCAGAGAAACCAGTCTATATCTCGGTTGTAGACGATAAAGTTGAGATACTAGACGCAACCCACCTCTGGGGCAAGGACAGCTATGTTACAGAGGACTGGCTATTAGAGAAGCATGGCGGAGCCACAGGTGTATTGATAATTGGACAGAGTGGAGAAAACCTCTGTAACATCGCTACTGTGGTCGCTCAGAAAGGTAGAGCCGGAGGACGCCCCGGAATGGGTGCAGTCATGGGCAGCAAACACCTCAAAGCAGTCATATTTAACGGTAAACGGGAGATTCCCGCAGCTCACCCAGAAGAGCTATCCAAGCTAGGTAAGGAAGGGTTCGCAAAGATACCCAAGTTTGATGCCTTCCCCTACTGGAAGAAGGTAGGTACCATGATGGCAGCCGACATGATGCAGACAGCATCAGCTCTACCCACACGTAACTTCAGCGAAGGACAATTCGAACACATTGATAATGTAAACGGCGACGCGGTACACGCTGCTACCGTTACTCAGCGTGGGTGCCCCAACTGCAACATGATCTGTGGAAACACGATACTCGACAGTGAAGGCATAGAGTCTGAGCTAGACTATGAGAACGTAACAATGCTTGGACCAAACATCGGAATAGGTGACCTTGCACAGGTAGGTACCTTGAACAGGATATGTGACCAGCTTGGATTGGACACTATAGGAGCAGGAAGCTGTATAGGCTTAGCCATGGAGTGCGCCGAGAAGGGTCTCGTTGATATGAACCTCAAGTTTGGTGACTTTGAAGGCGCCAAGAAACTGCTATACGAGATGGCTGAGATGAAAGGAAATGGAGCCATTTTCGGTAAAGGAACTAGAGCGGCAGCCAAGGAGATCGGTGGAGAAGCACCTGATTACGCTATCCACGTCAAGGGCTTAGAGGTAAGCGCATATGACTGCCATTATTGTCCGGGTATGAGCTTCGGAACAAGCCCAATCGGAGCCCACCACAAGGATGCGTGGGTCATCAGCTGGGAGATCAGCAGCGGCATCAGAGGCGAGTACGGACCAGAAAAAGCTGAAAAAGTAATCGAGTTCCAGCGCATCAGAGGCGGACTCTTTGAGACCATTGTAGCATGCAGGTTCCCATGGATCGAGCTAGGATACCCACTAGAGGACTACCCCAAGTACTTTGAGGCAGCCACAGGGGTAAAGATGGACCTAGACGAGATGTGGAAGATGGGCGACAGAGTATACGCTTTGATGAGGGCGTTCTGGGCGAGGGAGTACGGCGAGGAGTGGAGCCGAAAGATGGACTATCCACCGGTACGCTGGTTCAAACATCCGCTACCCAAGGGACCACTTGAAGGCAAACACCTTGATGAAGCCAAGTACGACAAGCTTCTTTCATTCTACTACGAGAAACGTGGCTGGGATGAACGGGGAATACCCACAAAGAAGACCCTAAAGGAGCTTAATTTGGCTGAGGAAGCCGAGGAATTAGCCAAATACGTCAAGGTTTCTTAATCTCTCTTCTTTTTTGGAACAATCATTCCATCCTGTTTCTTAGCATCCCTAAAGTATCAACTAGGTATATTCCAAGTCGAGAACTATGAAAAGAATACTAACAACTGTACTCCTCGTAACATTAACAATATTAGCGAACTTTCAAGCACCACTGATCCAAGCAGCTGGAACCAGCGGACCACATATGCCCGACTTAACCGACTGGACCGAGCTAGGGCAAGGATTAACCCACAGAGTAAACAGAACCGACCTGGTTCCCTCTAATTTCCGCCACAACTATACCGGTGGTACACCACAGCTACTCCAGTTCAGGAACATGGTGATGGCGGTCAACTGTACACGCAGCATGACTATGAACATCACAAGCGACGATGACGTGAACATGCCATATCTAGCCATGAACATCAAGACCGAGCGCAACATGCATATGCAACTCAACGCCAAGGGCACTCCACCCGAGAACATACCGGGACCAGCACAAGGCATCAACCAGTACATGCAGATAGAAACCAATAGCACAGGACCAATGAATGCCACACTAAGATACTACATGAACATGACCCAGCTTGAACAAGAGCTAGGCTCTGGCTTCAACATGAGCCGGATGACTTGGTGCTACTGGAACGATACAGACTGGGAGCCAGTTAAAAGCAGGCTAACTGCTGATGGTTTCCTTGAGGTAAATACCACCCACTTCAGCGTATGGACCATCATAGAGCAGGGACCACCAGAAGAAACAGGCATAGGCGAGCCCCAGCGAGTGAAAACCATGAACTATACCTTCACTGATATAGTTCCGCAGGGATTCACGCATCAGGTGATGCGTAACCAAGCAACCATGTTCCAGTTCCAGAACACTGGACTCTATATGAACTGCACAAACAGTCTTCAGTTAGAGGTCTCGGCTGAGAACCAGTATAACCAGAAGGCACTACGCCTTAAGGTTGATTCAGGTGAGGCCCTTAAGCTACAGGTTCAGCTCCGTGAGAGCAAACCCACAGACGTAGACGAACCCGGAAAATACATGGGCTTCTACTGTGAGATAGAGCCAAACGCAACCATCACACAGGCGCGTCTAGGCATGGAGGTTGACCCAGCCATGGTTCAGAGTATGAATATGGAGATGGAACAGCTTACATGGGCTTACTGGAATGGTGAGAACTGGGAGCCAGTTGACAGCAGTTTAACTGATGAGAACGTATTGGAGGCTGATACAGACCACTTCAGCACATGGGCTATAATACAGGTAGAGGAAACCACCGAACCAGACAATACAAGCACTGGAATACCCATGCCCACAGCGTTCATCGCAATAGGCATAGCAGTAGCGTTAATGCTAAGAAAAGACTCACTTGGGATTACCCATTAAGTCCCACTATTTTTCTCAGGCTCAATATGAATAGTCAGTGAAACGTTTGGTAGCTCTTCCTGTACATCTTCCTCAAGATGATCGGTGAAATCATGGGCCTCCTGTACAGATAACCCGCCATCCAAACTCAGATGTAGCTCAGCAAACACCCTTTCACCGCTTTTCCGTGTCTTCAGGTTATGGTAATCCACAAAGCTCTGATGATGTCTGTCCATTATTCGTCTGATCTCCGTCTCGGTCTCGCCACAGGACTCATCCATCAAGCCTCCACCTGATTTCAGGACAAGCTCTATTCCCATCTTCAAAACCAATACAGCCACTATCATAGCCATCAATGGGTCAATCACTGGGATGCCTAGTTGTTCACCGATGAAGAGCCCGATAATCACACCCACAGATGAGATCACATCAGACAACAGATGCTTGGCATCGCCCTCTAATGCAAGGCTGCCTGTCTTATCCGCTGTTCTCATCAATAGCCATGAGAGAACCCCGTTGAGACTTGTAGCGAACAACGAGATAAACACCGCAATATTCAACTCAACTAGTACAACAGGGTTCAACAATCTACCATACGCTGCCCAAGCTATCAGCAGGCCAGCTACTATAACTAAGAAGCCCTCTATGAAACAGCTTATGTTCTCTATCTTCTGATGTCCATACATATGGTCCTCATCAGGAGGTTTCTCGCTGATCAAGACGCTGGCAAACATCATCACTGATGCAATGATATTCACAACAGACTCCAAAGCGTCTGAGAGAAGAGCAACCGAGCCACTGATCCACCAAGCATACAGCTTTACTGCAAATATTAGTACGCCGCCTATTATCGCCGAAGCTGCGGTGCTCTTCTTATCCATTTGGGCAACCTCAACACCGGCGGCTTTTAGGCATTACCTTTAGCATGCCTAAAATCTAAGATTATGTTTGTCTTGGTTAAACTCCGAGCCGCAGCTGCTTTGGTTTGGGTTTGTACTCTGGTATGTCCACGGGGAAATTGATTATCCTTTCAAGATACCCGGGGAACTCATCCAAGAAGCTTGGCAGCATGAAAACAGATACACTGGGCATTCGCCTGTAGATGTTCATCTTTGTGGGTGAAAGCGTGAGAGTTATTGGTACCAATACCGCGGTCTTCCAGCTCTGAACGCCAATCTTCTTGGCAACCTCGCCGATATGCTTGCTGAGCACTTCAGTTTTCTCTATATGTATCTCAATAATATTCCGAGCCGTGCTATTACCCATACCACTAGTATAATGCTTACACTCAGCGCACACAATATACGGATAACTCGTAGCCAAGACATCAATCTCCCACCTACGACCCTCCGCCTTGAACCTGTAACGACTCATGGTATTGTAACCATTCTCTCTGAAGACACGAGCCACCAGTTCCTCGAACTCAAGCCACCCAAGACTCTTACTTACCTTCTCAAAATCGGCGCCGTTCTTTATAGCCATCACAGCTAACTCGATCCGTTGGTCAACGTTAGCCGAGACCATTTCCCCTTTAACACTGATCAAGTTATCGTTCTTTAACTGTTCAACTATGCTTTGAATCGCTTCCTCTGTGATAACCAGATTCTCTCTTGTCTCATTTAGATCAATTGCGCCTTCTTTTGTTCCATCTAGAATATATTGAAGTATGAGTCTCTGAGTTACGCTATTCAAGATATGTAGAGACGGGAACCCCCATTATAGAAATTTACGCACAATCTGTGTAGATTATACTACAAGTATCTCTGTTTTACCTTCACTTTAAGGATGAATATTATATACCTGATTCTTCGTACTATTTCCCGGAGAAAGGAGACATAACAATATGGCATTTCTCATAGCTGGAAGAATCTTCGGGCTAGTCTGCTTACTCGTCATCATGGGCGCAGTAGCGTACTACATACGTGAATCACAGGGAGGCAAAGTACCAAAAGTACGACGCATTCCAGGAATCGACGCCATAGATGAATCGATAGGCAGAGCAGTCGAAATGGGAAGACCAGTCTTCTGCAGCCACGGTATCGCAAACCTCCGCGCAGCTACATCGGGGCCTCAGACCCTAGCGGGTCTTAGCGTCCTTAGCTATGTAGCTAAACAGACAGTGTCTGTAGGTGCGGATCTTTATGTACCGGTTAGGCAGCCAGAGGTCTGGCCTGTAGCGGCTGATATAGTCGAGACAGAGTACAAGCTAGCAGGAAGAGGTGATGAATTTGATCCAGACAAGGTACCGTTCCTCTCCAACAATCAGTTCGGTTATTCAAGTAACTATATGGGTATGATGATGAGGGAGAAACCCGGAGCCAACATCATGGTTGGCGCCTACTGGGCAGAGTCCCTCCAACTCGCTGAGACTGGTTCAAGAATAGGCGCAATGCAGATCACGGGAACCGCAAACACATCGCAGATCCCGTTCTTCTTAGTCGTATCAGACTATTGTCTGATCGGTGAGGAGATCTACGCTGCTGGAGCCTACTTGACAGACGACGCCCCATTAATTGCTAGCTTAGCTGGGCAAGACGTTGGTAGGATAATCGCGGTTATCCTCGGTCTCCTAGGTGCTATAACGGTCACGTTTGGAACCAATATTCTCCTGGACCTATTTGGGATGTGATGAAAAATGAGTGACGTATTAAGAAGAATTGAAATTCCGATTGCATTGACAATCATAGCGACACTTCTTCAGGTAATCCCGTATTACTTGGATATCCCTCCCCTCGAAAGCGCCGCCAACACAGCGTCAAACGCTGTATTGATAATAGTCGCATGCGCGACTTTTGTAGGCGTAATCAGCATCATACAGGTCCATGGGAAAAGAATCCAAAGACAAAGCGAGGGCTGGTATTACAGTCTTCTCGTAATTGGATTCACTGTAATCATGTCAATTACTGGTCTACCGATACCAGAGGTAGGTCTTAGCGTAAACAACTCTGTTTACAATTGGCTGTTTACAAACGTACTAACGCCCCTAGGAAGCACAATGTACAGTATCTTGGCTTTCTTCATTACCTCAGCAGCTTTCCGAGCCTTCAGGGCTAGGAACGTTGAGTCTAGCATAGTCCTCGTCGCGGGAACCATCATGGTCATGAGTAACGCTCCTCTACTCACAAACTATCTTCCCTTCATTGCGGATATAGCGTTGTGGATTAGGAGCTACCCCAACATGGCAACATTTAGAGGTGTCATGATCGGTGCAGCCCTCGGCAGCATGGCATTAGCAGTACGTACCCTGATGGGTATTGAACGTGGATACCTAAGAGGTGGAGGTGAAGAGTAGTGTCCTTTTTAGTTAAGTTGAAAAATTTGGATAGACGATATATATACTTACTAGCTTGGATAGTTGTACTCTTCCCACTTCTAAACCCCCTCGGGTTACCCATCCCCATCAGTCAAGACGCTAGAACATGGTATGACTACGTCGAAAACGAGATCAATGACGGAGATGTTGTACTCTTAGCGCCAATGTATGGTGTATCAGGTATGCCTGAACTGTTCCCCATGACAGTTGCAACTATGAAGCATCTATTAACAAAAGATGTAAGCATAATCGTAGTCAGCTTCTGGACACAGGGACCATTGGTCTTTAACACGCTCCTCGAACAAGTAGACCCAGCCGATTATGGCTATGTCTACGGTGAGGACTGGATAAGACTAGGATACGTACCCGGTAGCGAGACTGCAATGGGCAGCTTCGCCGCTAGCATACATAACACTGTAACGGCTGACTATGTTGAAGGAAGACCCCTAAGCTCGTTCCCCATGATGGATGATATCCAAACCGGCGAGGACATCGATGTAATCGTAAGCTTCGAGACAGGAACACCAGGAACACCCGAATGGATGAGGCAGTTCCAAGCCCCCTTCGGAACAGACCAGATCACAGGCTGTATCGGCGTATCTGTATCAGGAATGATACCCTACGTCAACTCAGGGCAACTAAAAGCCTTGATGCCGGGACTAACCGTATCAGCAGAATACGAGATACTCTTGGAGAAGCCGGGTCTAGCTGTTGCGGGAGTAGACGCTGTATCAACTAGCCACTTGTACGTAACCCTACTAGTCATAGTGGGAAACCTTGCGTACTTCATGACAAAGGAGGAGGAGGACTAAGATGGTCGACATAGCAGTTTGGACCGCGGTCTTCTTCACCCTAGGTATCTATAGCATACTCTATAGAGAAAACCCATGGTACAGGCTAGCTGAGAGCATCTACCTAGGCGTAGCCGTAGGCTATGCCGTCGGTCAGGACTTGAAGTATATCAGAGACCAGTGGGGTGGGCAATGGAGCAGTAGTGGCCTTATGATGTTTGCATTCATCATTGTGATGTTTGTAGGCGTCCTATGGTACGCTAGGTTCAACAAAAGCCTCTTCTACCTCTACAGATGGCCCTTAGCGATAGTCGTCGGTACAGGTATCGGTATGGCTTTGAAGACAGTAGTATTCAGCCAGTTCCTAGACCAGATCGTCAGTCAAGCAAACACGCCCTTCTTTGTAGCAGGAGACATGGTGCAAACCATAAACAATATTCTGGTACAGATAATGGTGCCATGCGTTTTACTCTACTTCTGGTTCACAGGGGAAACCCGTGAATCAGCACCAATGAAGGTGGTAGAGAAGATAGCGCGCTATACGATGATGGCTGGTTTCGGTTCTGCTTACGGATACACTGTGCTCACTAGGTACAGTCTCTTCATTGGACGTGCCCAGTACTTGCTGGGAATCCCGCCAAACCCCGCTGACGCGAGGATGGCGTTCATTGTCATCGCCTTTGTCATGCTTGCTAGCATGATTGGGTATGACTTGTTCATGAAGAAGGAGACACCCGAAGAATAAACTCCCCTTTTTTCTTTTTTTCTTTAAGAAAAGTTCTATATCAATCTAAAACAAATAGGAATGAATTGAAATGATTGCAGTAAAAGGACGTAAAGTCAATACAATCACAAACGGGATCATCGACAACGGCATCGTGCTCATCGAAGACGGCAAGATCAAGAAGATCGGTGCCGATGTCAAGGTTCCTGATGGCGTGAAAACCATCAAAGCAAAGTATGTTATGCCCGGACTCGTTGAAGCCCACTGCCACATCGGCATCTGGGAAGAGACCATCGGATGGGCTGGAAGCGACGGAAACGAGCGCACAGAACCAGCCACACCCCACGTAAGAGCCCTTGACGGTATCAAAGCCAACGCCGACGAAGGAGGACTCAAAGCAGCACTCCATGAGGGAATCACCACAGCACAGGTGCTTCCGGGAAGCGCAAACGTAATCGGCGGACACGGCGTCGCATTAAAGACAACGCCCAAGACCACGGTTGATCAGATGCTCATCAAGAACCCAAGCGGCATGAAGATCGCCTTTGGAGAGAACCCCATGAGGGTTTATGGCGTTGAGGCAAAGAAGATGCCATCCACAAGAATGGGTGTAGCCGGTGTCCTGCGAGAATGGCTTCAGAAGACCAAGAACTATATGGAGAAGATGGAGCGATTCGCGGACGAGCCTGAGAAACAACCAGAATACGACATCAAACTCGAAGCCTTGGTTCCAGTAGTCAAAAAAGAGATCCCCTTCAGGGCACACGCCCACAGGGCAGACGACGTAGCCACAGCTATCAGAGTCTGCGAGGAGTTCGATGTCAATATGAGCTGGGAGCACGCCACAGAAGGGCACAGGATCGCTGACTACATCGCTGAAAAGAAGGTTCCAGCCGTCTGGGGTCCAAGTCTAACAAGCAGAGGCAAATGGGAGATGAGGGAACTCAGCTACGAGACTCCCCTTGCTCTATACGAGGCTGGTGTCAAGTTCTCCATCCAGACTGATGCCGTAGGCAGCACCATCAGGTTCCTACCTATCTGTGCAGCCTTGAGCGTCAAAGAGGGCTTGCCCTATGATTATGCTTTGAAGGCGATAACCACCATCCCAGCCGAGATTATAGGCGTTGGAGATCGTGTGGGTAGCCTTGAGGTGGGTAAGGACGCTGACCTACGGTTGTTGAGCGGTGACCCGTTGGATATTATGACCAAGTGTCAGAAGGTCATCATCAACGGCGAGGTTGTCCACAGCCTCTAAAGGTGATATGATGATTGCCCTTACAAACGGGAACATCAACACCATCACCAACGGAGTCATCAAACGAGGCATCATACTCATAGACAAAGGCAAGATCAAAGACGTAGGAACCAACATAAAGATACCAAAAAACGCTGAAGAGATCAACCTACGAGGAAAATGGGTAACACCCGGACTAGTCGAAGCTCACTGCCACATAGGCATCTGGGAGGAAGCCATCGGATGGGCTGGACGCGACGGAAACGAAGCAACAGACCCCATCACTCCACAAGTCAGAGCCCTTGACGGCATCAAAGCAAACGCCGACGAGGGAGGATTAACCGCTGCCTATGAGAACGGTATAACCACTGTACAGATTTTACCCGGCAGCGCAAACGTCATCGGCGGCACTGGAGTCGTGATAAAAACCGCTCCAAAAACCACTGTTGATGAGATGCTAATCCTGAACCCAAGCGGCATGAAAGCTGCATTTGGTGAAAACCCCATGAGCGTCTACGGTAAAAACAAGGTTCTACCAGCTACCCGCATGGGTGAGGCAGGTATCATGCGTGAATGGCTCTACAAAGCCAAGACCTACATGGAGAAAAAGGAACAATTCAAGGATACCCCCGAAAAACTACCCGAGAAAGACCTGAAACTAGAGGCACTCATACCAGTGCTCAAAGGCGAGATACCCCTGAGAGTCCACGCCCACAGAGCCGACGATGTGGCAATAGCCATACGCATCTGTGAAGAGTTCGGCGTCAAGATGAGCTGGGAGCACGCCACAGAAGGACACAGAATAGCGAAATACATCGCGGAGAAAGGCATTCCAGCGGTCTGGGGTCCGGGGCTCAACTGGCGAACCAAATGGGAGACCCGTGAACGAACCTTTGAGACAGTGAAGAACCTCGTTGACGCAGGAGTAAAGGTTGCTCTTCAGACTGACGCTGATAACGGTAAAATCGGTTTCCTCCCTATCAGTGCAGCTTTGGCTATTCGTGATGGACTCAGTGAAGAGGAGGCATGGAAGACCATTACCATCAACCCAGCTGAGATTCTAGGTGTAGGTGACCGGGTTGGATCAATTGAAAAAGGAAAAGACGCGGACCTGCGGATCACCAAGGGTGACCCATTGGATCCACGTAGTCAAGTGCGAATGGTGTTTATTGACGGGGAACTTGTGTTCTCCCGTTAACCCCTTTATTTTAGGTATGCTTTCTTGATTTCTATTGGTTCTTTTGGCCAGTCCTGCATTGGGCCATGTGGTGTTAGTTTGGTTCCAGTGGCTACTGCCTCGATAGCAATTACCGCGTCCATACCCGCGACCACTTTGCCGAATACTGTGTATCCGTGTCCATCAAAGCTAGGATAATCCAAGTTACCATTGTCCACCGTGTTTATGAAGAACTGACTAGTGGCGCTGTTGGGGTCACTTGTACGAGCCATGGCGATGGTGCCTTTCTTGTTTTTTAAACCGTTCTTTGACTCGATCTTTATGGGTGATCCAGTGTCTTGGCTTGCTCCGTCTGGTGTGAATCCTCCGCCCTGTATCATGAATCCTCTGATTACCCGGTGGAAGCAGAGTCCATCGAAGAAGCCTTCCTTAACATATTTCTCGAAATTGGCTACCGTGATTGGTGCTTTCTCTTTGTCAAGCTCTATCTCGATGTTTCCTTTGCTTGTCTCCATTACGACTGTTGGTGTCATGCAACCTATCATGTAATGGTATAATGAATAAGTTTGGGCTATTCTTTGACGTAGGCGCTGATTATCAAGATGTCCTCAACGGGCCAGTCCTCAACTGTTCCAGTGTAATCATAATCCGCATAATAGACCTCGTGAAGCCCTGTCTCGGCTCTGGTAATATCCATCACCACATCCATGCCTGAGACGACTTTACCGAAAACCGTGTATCCCGGGTTCTCCTCATCAACATAATCAAGGGCTGTGTTGTCATTTATGTTGAAGTAGAACTGGCTAGTGGCGCTGTCGGGCTCTGTTGAACGAGCCATGGCGATGGTTCCGTTTAGATTTGATAGTCCGTTGTCTGATTCGATTTCTATGGGCTCCATTGTGTTCTTGAAGGTTCCATCTGGCTCAAAGCCGCCTCCCTGAACTACGAAACCAAACATTACTCGGTGGAAACATAGTCCATCATACCAACCCGCGTTCACATATGTCAAAAAGTTCTCAACAGTAACTGGAGCTTTTTCAGCGTTAAGCTCAACCTCAATATCCCCCAGAGATGTCTCCAATACAACTATTGTACCCTCTGTTTCCTCTGTCTTTGGCTTCATGAATATGCTTGCGGCCATGCTGATTATGCTTCCTGAGAATAGAAACAAGATGAATATTGAGATGATCTTCTTGCGTTCCAGCTTCATGGGATACGTGATAGGGGGGCTTTCTTAAAAGAAATTTGTTTATCCGCTGAACACGCCCAAGAGGTCAGCCTTTGTAACTATGCCAACAACCTGACCCTGACGCTGCACAAGTATAGCCGGATAATACTTCAACAGATTAGACAAAAGCGTCAATGGCGCGTCCTCACTCACCATAGGCCAACTATCATCCATGATATCCTTAACCTGTTTCCTGTTTGCTGGTATCCCATCATCATTATAGAGTATCTGGTCTAGGAGAGTTCTCTCGCTTACGCCTCCCACTGCTTTGTCACCATCAAACACTGGCAGTTGACTGAAATTATTCCTCCGCATTATCTCGACTGTCTCCTGTATTGTGGCTGTCTGCTGGACGATAACAGGGTTCTCGGTCATAATCTCCATCGCCTGTACCTCTTTCTTACGCTCAAGCTTGTCAAGTGACTCAAAGATTGATTTCACCTTGAGGTAGCTTGGCTCGATTTTTCCAGCCTCCAGCTTTGCAATGTAGCTCTGGCTGACTCCTGCGAGGTCGGCTAGTTGGCTTTGGGTTAGTCCTAGTTTTCTTCTGCGTTCAGGAATTATTTCTATTGCTGGGAGCATGCCTAGAGGAATTTTATCATCATATTTATTCTTTGTGAAATATTTTTGGTTAACTTGTATTATTTATGGCATATTTAGAGTCTATACTGTATTCCCCTTGGAATGTGTTTATCAAAAATCCATAAATATAGGAATAAATGCATTGGGGGTATCCAATAGGAGAGGAAACAACACTCAGTCTAAATCTAAAAGAATGGGGAACATTCGAAGGCATCGGTCAAGGCTATGCCTTCAAGCGAGATGGAAAATTTTACTCAGTACTTGAGACAAAGGTAGGCAGCTACCGGGGTAACCACATCCACCCAAGCACTCAATACACGTTACTGCTTTCAGGAAAAGCAGATTATGTGCTAATAGAGGATGGCGTGGAGAAGACTATACCGTTGAAGGTTGGTGAGATAACCTCAGTAGAAGCAGGAGTATCGCACATAATGGTCGTCCATGATGACATCACCACGTTTGAGTGGTGGGACGGCGACTTCATAGCTGAGCCTGCCGGTGATACGTTCAAGAAATACACTGCGACCACGATTGGTCCTGAGGATTTCTTGACTGAGGAGGTGTAGAATGTTCTATGAGCATTTGCACGTCTCTTACCCGGTAACCTATGAGGTAGTTCCTCCACGGGGCTGTAGCATCAATCATTTGGAGCCTATTAAGGAGATTCAGGGTTATCTCTCAGGGGTAACTATTACTGATAATCCTATGGCAACCATGAGGATCAGTCCCATCGTGTATGGAAGCTATATTCGGGAAGAGTTCAACGTGCCAATCGTACCCAATTTAAGCTGTCGAGATCGGAATCTCTTGGCGCTTCAAAGCGAGCTGCTTGGAGCCCACATGCTTGGGTTCAGAGACGTTTTCATCATTACAGGTGATACGCCGCGTAAGAAGAACGACTTTAAGGGTGTATGGGAAGTAAAAAGTAAGGAATTATGCAGGATCGTGAAAGGCTTGAACAACGGCACCGCGCAGGACAAGGGGTACTCTCGGAATCTTGAGACGCCTACTGACTTCAATATAGGTGGTGCCATTGTGCTTGGACGACCCAATGAACCAGATACATTCAAGTCCAAGATAGACAGCGGCTTTGATTTCTTCATAACCCAGATCACCTATGACCCAAGAGAGATCATAGACTTCATATCAACTGTAGGTGATGAGATCCATCCACCTATTCAAGTGGGACTAGCCCCTGTGGCTTCGGCTAAACGGTTCAAG
>JAHLLU010000014.1 GCA_020444005.1 archaeon | reverse complement strand
AGCTGGTGTCAAAATGCACTCACATACTGGATTATCATGGTCAGATGAGTGGAATGGCGCTAAACAAGATGCTGTTCAACCTTGATCCACCGAGCAAGGAGATGGCGCGAGTATTCGGATTAGGTATACTCCATGATCCACCGGGCAGTATAGGAAGCAGTACTTTCATGCCTATGACTAGTTACGCTGGGACTCTCGGTATCCCAAGTGCGGTGCCTGAGATCGGAGGCGGGGGTCATGGTGAGGCGTTTGAGGCTGAGTGTGAAAGAGTGGGTGTCAAGGGTACCTTGAATGTGATGAAGCATCTAGGTATGCTTGAGGGTCTGCCTGAGCTTCCCGAGAAACAGTTCTACTTTGTTCATGCTCCTCACGTTCGGGCTACTGTTGGCGGCTACTTTGTCTCTGATATGGAGGCAAGTGATGTAGGTATTGGTAAGCCTCCAAGGGAGGTCTCCGAGGGTGAGGTACTGGGCACGATCTATAACCCCTATAGCTTCGAGGAGCTTGAGCAGATCAAGTCTCCATGTGATGGATTGATCTACGCCTGCAGAGTCAGTGGACTCGTCAACCCTCAGAGCGAGGTCTTGGCTGTAGCGGATTATCGTGACAGCAAGTGGATCGAGTGACCCGATGATGTAATATTCTCTTACCTCCATATTTTTCCCATGGTAAAAGCAGCAATTCTTGAAGATGTAAGAAAGCTCAAGGTAGTTGATTACCCTGAGCCAGAGGTGGAGCCCAACGGGTTCCTGATGAAGATGGAGCTATGCGGCGTCTGTGGCACAGATATGCACCTCTATGAGGGAAACATGAACATTCCCTTCCCTGTGATCCCCGGTCATGAATGGGTTGGGGTCATTGAGGAGATAGGCGAGGAAGCCAAGGGCTACGAGGTAAGAGGACAGGAGCTTGATGTAGGAGACAGGGTAGTGGTTGTTCCGGGTACCAACAGGTACTGTGGAGACTGTTACTTCTGTCGTTTCATGCCTCACAAACCCACTCTCTGTACAGGACGCAAGGTGATGGGCGTAAACATGACCAGCGCCGAGAAACCACACCTGCTTGGTGGCTGGGCTGAGAAAATCTATGTTAATGCCGAAAAGTTCTGGGTCTACAAGGTGCCTGATGAGGTAACACCAGAGGTAGCCGTACTCACTGAGCCTATGGCTGTCAGTAGCAGAGCTCTTGAACGTGCTTATGCACCGGGTATGCCTACCTTTGGGGAGGGCTTCGGTGTAGGACAGAGCGTTGTGGTTCAAGGAGCAGGAGCCATTGGCTTGCTTGCTATCGCGACTGCGAAGCTAGCGGGTGCTGGTAATATAATCAGCGTTGATATGGTGGATGAGCGTCTCGCTATGGCTGAGAAGCTTGGTGCTGATCATGTTATTGATATGAGGCAGATGAAGACCGCTGAGGAGCGGGTCAAGGAGGTTCAGAGGCTCACAAATGGTCTCGGCGGTGACGTGGTTATTGAGGCGGTTGGTGTCCCAGCAGCAGTTCCAGAGGGTATTGATATGACTCGTCGTGGAGGCAAGTATGTTGAGGTGGGTCACTATACGAATCCGGGTCCAGTGCTCATCAATCCGCATACCATCTGTAACAAGGACATGGATATACTGGGCTCATGGACGTATCCACCGACCCAGTTTGGCACCGTATTGGACTTGATGAGACTAGCAGCTGATAGGCTGCCTCTTGATGAGATTGTTACTCACAAGTTCCATGTCAGTGATGCCCAGAAGTCTATTGATACTTTGAAGGCTCGCAAGGGCATTAAACACGCCCTAATGGGCTAAACCTCTTTTCTAGTCCCAGAGATTAAGGAAAAGAGCGTCAATTTCCCAGTTTTCCTGTACCGCGTCACCAAGTTGTGTGGTGTCTTTGAATCTTATGTTAAATGTGGAGCTGGTGTGGTACGTGGATACATCTACGCTGTTCCATCCGGGTTGAACATCAGCTATCAAGGTGACATATTGCGCGCCATCCCAAACCTCCACAAGAAGGTTCTCGGCTCCCTGTGTTCCACCGTAGACGCTGAGGTACTCGTATGTTGCCTGAGGTAGTCCAGTCCACTCCACCTCTAAGTCAAGCTCATAATCAGTGCTGGCTAAACTAACTTCTTTTTCAAGATAAACATAGTCAAAATAGGCTGTTTCTCCTCCACCAGCACCAACTGTGCGCCATCCCACTTGGAAATCAACGATAAGATACTGGGGGTCTGTGAATGATTGCCTAAAATTGTTCCAAACATCCTCAGGGTCGTTGCTTAGGTCCGCTATTATATTCCAGTTTGTTCCATTCCAGAACTCTAGTAAGAACTCGCCTGCATCCAAGTTACTATCCTGATACCAGAAATCCAATGTTATGTTTGATGCATCGCTTGTATCAAATACTGGGCTAAGCAATTCCCCTGATCTACCATTTCCTTGTCCATCAAAATCAGCTGAGTATATTCCATCGTATGCTTGATCTGTCTCAGCTGCCCACCTATTACCCGGCGGGTTCTCATCCCAGTCTAAAGGAGGAAACACTCCCTCAAATGACTCATAGTTGATTAGAATAGTTGTGTTTGGAGCTTGAACTGGGGGAAAACCCTCTATAAGAGTATTCATAACGCCATCTGGTTGCCCCTTCATTGCAGCAAAGAAACTATGCGTACCAACAGCTATCTCTGGGTGGTTGTCAACCGACTGATAGTTTGTGTAATATTGGCTACTGAAGTTTCCCCCTCCACCACCAGTTCCCGGAGTCACTGGCACTGGGTATTCACTGTAGTAGATGTTCCCGAGTCTAGTCAGAACTGCAATATTGTAACTATTCGCTGGATTCATCACGATTGATGCGTTACCGATATCCTTCTCAATCTCCAATGGGTTGAGGCTTGTATCAACCCTGTAATAGGATTCCTTGTTCAGAGTCGTGTCAAACACTCCTATCCACTCTAACTGAGATATGATGCTTCCAGTGTTCTTGATTGTGAGGTTCAGGCTGTTTCCCGGCGTCAACTCCGCGTACTGTATGGATAATGCTTCGTCAGCTGCTTGTTGATCAAACTCCGCCATATCTTGTATGATGACATTGCTTTGGCGCTCCACGTTTGTACGTAGATTGTAATAGTTTACTCCAACTGCGATAATCATCAGTAGGAACCCTATGCCTATGAGACTACCAACTGCTCTACGAGAAGCCACGAATAATGAATAACCTGATGATTATTATATATTCACGCCTCCCGAGAATAGCCGCTAACAGGGAGGGGGGTGGGGGGTAACGCGGCACAGTCGAAACCAACCCTAAAAACACAAAAACTGCCCTAAAACCGCTTCTTTTCGATCTATATAAGTACAAAAACGCCGTCAGATCAATACCAAAAACCTCACAATAACCGTGCTTCAGAAAAGGATAACACCAAATAATAGAAAAACAGGACTCATACCATGGCAGACTCGGTTGACTTTTACCAACTGGACGCATTCACAGAGACCCCATTCAAAGGAAACCCAGCAGCAATATGCATGATGCCCACCAACCTACCTGAAACCCTCTACCTAGCCATCAGCAGCGAGATGAATCTAAGCGAGACCGCCTTCATGGAAAAAACAGAACCCGGAACCTACCACCTCAGATGGTTCACGCCAGTCAGAGAAGTACCCCTCTGCGGACACGCGACCCTTGCAGCAGCACACCTATTGTTTGAACACATAGGGATACCAGAGAAACGAGTAAAGTTCCAAACACAAGCAGGCACCCTGTACGCAGAAAATACAAGTGATGGTGTATTGATGGATTTCCCAGCTAACCCACCCCACAGAGTAGAACCACCGATACAAGTCTTAGAAGCCCTAGGCGTAGATGAATGGGTTGATATCCAGTACAGCCCGGGAAACGAGAAACTCATGATACACCTTGACTCATACGAGACCCTTCGAAACGTCTCCCCAGATTTCAACGCACTCAAGGACGCAGAGAATCCTCTCGGGTGGAGAGCCACAATGATAACCGCCCCGGGATTCAACCACTATGATTTCACTTCGCGACACTTTGCACCCCTCATGGGAGTAAATGAGGACCCAGTAACAGGATCAAACCATACAGTACTAACGCCCTACTGGAGTAAACTTCTTGGAAAGAAGCGAATGCACGCCTATCAGGCATCAAAACGAGGAGGATCACTAACTGTAGAAGACCACGGTGACAGGGTTCACCTCATAGGGAAAAGCGTGCTAGTGATGAAAGGCAAACTCGCTTTGAAATAATGGAGTGGAAAAAATTCCTCGGAGGCAGAAACACTGTTCATCGGTAAACATGATCAATGAACACTTTTCCGAGGACTATTGTTACTAACGCAGAAATCATATATATTATTTGCGCTTAAAGCAGAATACGTATACATATTTGTGAAAAACGGCGATTTAGGGAAGACTCCAGACCACCCTAGGAACCACAATGCCCCCTTCAGGAAGCTGTTCAATATCTCGGTTGATTAGCCCTTCTTCCACCATGAGGTTAAGACAGTGCATTATCTGGTTCTGGTCTCCCCATCCGATACGTTGAAGCTCTTTCCACTCCTCAAGACTGATACCAAACATCTTCTCGCCACCACTCTCATTCAAGTCTAGTAATAGTTCGAGACAAGTCTGTTTACCTTTCTCGCCTAGAACATTGATAACAGCGTCTCTGAAACCCATTCTATCTATCTGTGTAGCTGGAGCATCTCTGCAAGGGTCTAGTCGTTTTATATTGAAACCGTCTCTAGTCATCTTGATTAGGCTGTTTCTTGGGGCGGTGAATATGTTGAACTCGTCTTCTACGTGTTTGAATCCAAGGGGACTACTACTGAACATGGTCTCGTTGTCCCCGACAGCCAAGGTGCATGCCTGTATCCAGTTCGTGATGTAGATGGTCTCAGGCTCATCCACGCTCATCACTACGAGTAAAACCATGCCTTCAAGCCGGTTTGCGGTCTCTCTTACAGCGTCTTCCATGCAGAGTCCTTTTTTCCTGAGGGCGTCTATCATGTGGACTGCTACCTCGCTGTCTGTGATGTAGTTGATGTCCTCGTTATAACTCTTGAAGGTGTACTGTTTTGCTAGTTCAGCCCAATGTTGCTCATAGTTGGTAATAATCCCATTATGCAGCAAAGCGATCCTGTTATCAGTGCTAGTGAAGGGATGCGCATTCTTAGCCCGGTTATACCGCTCATCAGTTACACTAGTGGCGCTAAGCCTACTATGTGCGAAACCAGTTGTTCCAGATAACCCCATGATATCGCTATTCGCTACAACGTGGTCTACTGGTCCCGGCTGTTTAATCCAGTTCAGTTGATTCTTTTCCATTACCGCCATCCCTGTTGCCTGTCCACCAAAATAGCCCTCCTGTTGACGAAGTGCGTCCATTAATAGTGGTGCGATGGCTCTGTCTCCGATATAAGCAGCGAGTTGACACATTGTTAATCATATGCGTAACGTGGTGGAGACTAAAATAGTGAACGATAAGAAAAAGGGAAATTACTTTTCCATTAGGGTAACCCAGCCCTTCTCGATGGCTGTGATACCCGTACGAGCAGACTCAATTACACCAATGTGACCTACTTCAGCGTGGAAATCCGTGACCTCATTCACCGATCCAGTGATCTGAGCGATAACAGTATCCGGCTTAATATCCAATATCAAGCCCTTGTACTTGTTAATAATCTCCAAAGCCTCCTCCTGAGCCATCGGGTCAGCCGTATGAAGCTTCACCAAAGCAAGATCACGTTGAATAGTCCTGAGTGGGTCGAGTCGTTTCACCCTGATTATATCCACCATCTTAGACATCTGCTCCACAAGTTTATCGATCTCATGGGCATCAGCCTTGCTTGTGATGGTGATCCGCGTCGTATCCTCATGCTCACCGGCGATAGCGGTGATGCTGTGGATGTTAAAGTTCTTGCGCCTGATGGTGTTACTGATGTTAAACAGCACACCGGGCTTGTTCTCCACGAGGAAACTGATTACGTTAAGACTCATGGTCAATCATCTGTTAATATATCCTTTAAACCCATCCCCGGTGGAATATGCGGATACACGTTCTCATTCGGGTCAATAGGCACCTCGATCACAGTAGTATAGTCAGCGTCAACCGCCTCACGCATCGCCTTATTGAACTCATCAAGGGTCTCGGTTTTCACCGCATGAGCACCATAGGTCTTGGATAACTCAGTGTAATCCACAGAGTAGTCACGCGATACCGTCGAGAGTCTTCCATCCATGAACAACCGCTGCCACTGAGCCACCATGCCCAGTAGCTTGTTATTCAGGACCACCGCGATGATGGGCAAGTCCTCGTCCACTGCCACCGTTAGATTATTCTCTGTCATATGGAAACCGCCGTCACCACAGATCGCCAATACCTTACGGTCCGGCTTCGCTGCCTTTGCTCCGATAGCAGCTGGTAATCCCCAGCCCATAGTTCCCAATCCTCCGCTGGTCAGGAATGTACCCGGTTCATAGACATCATAGTGAAGCGCAGCGAACATCTGATGTTGACCTACGTCCGTGGTTACTATAGCGTCGTTTGGTAGTGCATGTCTTATTGATCTGATGATATTCGGGGTGCTGATGTCCGTCCCATAATCATAGGTCTCACAGTATTGTTTCACCTCAGTGATCCGCTTATGCCACCCGTTGGTCCTGATGTTTTGAACCATCAAACGCTTGTAGAGACCAGATAACGCGTATCGGGCGTCACCAATAACCTTGGTGATGCTGCTCACGTTCTTATCCACCTCACTCTTGTCAATATCAATGTGAACAATCTTAGCATTAGGCGCAAAACCAGATAGATTTGCAGTTGTACGGTCGCTAAACCTTGCTCCCACTACCAGTAAAACATCAGCGTCAGGCACCATATAGTTAGCCTCATGACGTCCATGCATGCCACAAAGACCCAGACTCAAGGGATGATTACTGGGAATAGCTCCCTTACCCATCAAGCTCGTAGCAACAGGCGCCATCAATAACTCGGCAAGTTGTGCGAGTTCCTTGCCTGCTCCAGCGGCTATTACTCCGCCTCCAGCCATGATAACAGGTCTCTTCGCATCAATTAGCACCTTGACGGCTGTGTCAAGCTCATGTGGATCAGGGTCGATTATTGGCTTGTAGCCTTCAAGCTCGACCTTAACATCATAATCAAACTCAGCCTCCTCCGTGGTCACGTTCTTAGGCAAATCAATGACTACTGCGCCTTTCCTACCGGTGTTACTGATGTACATTCCAGCCTTTACAGCCCAAGGAATACGAGTCGGGTCACGAACCTGATAATTCCACTTAGTAATACTGGCCGTTACTCCGATGATGTCAACTTCTTGGAACGCATCGGTGCCAACCATATTCATGGGCACCTGACCGGTGAAACAAACCAGTGGCGCTGAGTCGAGCTGAGCCGTAGCCACACCAGTTACTATGTTGGTGGCTCCGGGTCCGCTGGTTACCTGTACGATTCCGGGTTTACCTGATGCCCTTGCGTAGCCGTCAGCCATGTGGGCTGATCCTTGCTCGTGGACGCCTGGTATGTACCTGATTTTGCTGTCTAGGAGGTCGTCGCATATTGGTATTAGCGCTGCTCCTGTGATTCCGAACATATGAGTGACCCCTTCGTTTTCAAGGGTCTTGATGTACGCTCTACTGCCTGTTGTTTTAGTCATGTTTCGCTGCCTCCCAGATTTGATGGACCATTGTGGTCAAAATTTTCTGTGAATTATTTGGGTTACCTGAGAATACGATACCCCATTTCTTATTGCCCCACTCTTGGGGGCTGGACAAAGCGATACCCCATTAATTTTCTCTCCTTTCGAGGTACGCCTACCAATGTAATGCTATTTTAAAAAGGGTATGATTAATTTCTGTTGCCCATAACAGAACTATTCATAGTTCCACTCATCATCAGAGGATGATTCCTCGGGTTCATCAAGACCAAGCCTACTCTGACGCATCTTATCAAGAAGATGCTGTATCTTCTCCTGTGCATTCTTGATGGTCTTACGGGTCTGTTCCTCGAACCTCTGGAGTGTAGTCTGCGTTTCCGACATCTTAACCAGTTCAAGATTATTGGGTTTTAATTTAAGCATCATCGAACGATATTAGTTAGACATGGTATGTAGCGTTGGATTCTAATCTGGTCTAGGTACCGAGGCTATTTACTAAAAGAACCATGTATTACTCTTGTACTTGTTACCAAACAATTGCTTCAATGCTTGATGTTTGTCTTTTTCATGTCTTGCGAGCCGGAACTTCTCATTGAACCCCGTTGCTTTGACCCTTAACTCATACGTATTATCGTAATCCGTGGTATTCATCGATTTTATCCTGATCTCCCGGACACTCATAACCGATACAGTCATAACGTCATTAAACCGGGCTGAAACCTGCTGAGGGGTCCAACCAATAAAATAATCACCCCTATTCGAGGAGGCACTCAAACTAGTAGCGATCCTACCCAATAATCCGGCTCCATCAGACTTCGCTTGTTCGGTCATCTCCTGTCCAATCTGTTTACGGTCCTCACCCGAGAGCTTAACAAAAAGCAATGTCTGTGGTGTCATAAGCAAAACATAGTTTTCTCTTCCCAGAATCCCCTTTGATAACCCACTCATTGACGCGAATATCTGCTCGCCTGTGGCTACTGGTCTCGGCACCGGTATTGATGGTTGTACTGGCGTTGATTGTAGTGGGTTTCCACAGTTACTGCAAAACTTGTTTCCCGGCTTGATCTCTGCTCCACAGTTTGGACAATATGGCATACCGTCAATTACATGTTTTTACCTAAAAAGCCCCACGATTCCTGAACCTTATCCCAGTCACCAGTATCCAGAAGAGAAATAACCCAACAAGTAAACGCTGCGCTAAACCAATAGGCGTATCCATCACACCCGGAGTATGACCCGTTATACAGTAAACCAAGAAACCCATCAAAGGCATACTCACATAGAACACGTTTTTACTGAAAACCCGATGCTTCTCCCATTCTGGAAATCCAGCAGTATCCTTGTAGAACCAGACAGGCATACCGAGAGCCGCAAGCTCCCCAAACAAAGTAGCGTACACATGAACAGTTGATACCATTGTGTCTGCTGTGCCTCCTGCCTCGACTGGGAAAACACCAGAGCCCACGAAATCAAGGAGCCCATAGAGAATAATCAAAACACCTGTCCATACTCGTTTATCATCACGCCTAAGCCCCATTTGAACCGCGTAACCGAACCCAATAATCATCAGACCAGATATAATGAACACAAATGCCGCCGGCTGAGCTGTTACTGCTCCGGTTTCTCCAAGTTCACTCATCGTATGGTAGATGTGGCTATACTCTGGCTTGATTGCTCCGAGGATGATCACTGAAAAGGCGAAGAAAACAGGCGCTACAATACCCAGCGTGTACATTTCTCGCCTCATACAGTTTACCTTGTCTTTGAATTGAAAAGCGTATATCCTTGTGGCGGTCCTCTACTCTAGGCATTTGATTTGAGCGAGGAAAACGAGTTCAAGAACGTCATCAGACTAGGTTACGTAAGCTTCTTCACAGACTTCAGCAGCGAGATGGTCCTAAGCATCCTTCCCGTATACATATTGAATCTTCCCGGAGGAAGCATAGCTACACTGGGCTTAATCGAGGGAATAGCTGAGTCTCTCAGTTACATGCTCCGAGCTGTCAGCGGAATAATGAGCGACAAGTTCAGGAAACGTAAAATATTCATTCTCATCGGCTACGGGTTATCAAACCTCGCCAAACCCTTCTTCGCGTTATCAACCACAGTAAGCCACGTACTCGGCATCAGAGTTCTGGATCGTGTCGGCAAAGGAGTAAGAACAGCCCCACGAGACGCATTAATCAGCGACTCTGTGAGAAAAGACCAGCAAGGAGCAGCCTTCGGACTCCACAGAACCCTCGACCAGCTAGGGGCAATAGTTGGACCATTAGTGGCTACTGCTGTGATGGTGTGGCTTGGCTGGACAGCTAGAGGCGTTTTCTATCTGTCACTTGTACCGGGTACTATAGCGTTATTTGTAATCCTCTTTGGAGTCAAGGAGATTATTAGCTCTGAGACCCGGGATTTCCGTTTCCTCTCTGGTCTAAGAGAGGTTTTACAGGGTCCATACTTGAGGCTGCTTATCGTTGTCAGCGTATTCAGTTTAGGCGCATTCAACTATAGCTTCATTCTCCTGAACGCTAAACAAATGGGCGTAAACGATGCACTGGTTCCCATTGTCTATGCCGTAGTGAACGTCACTCACACAGCTATCGCTATTCCCGCTGGTAGACTCAGTGACAAGATAGGGAAAGAAAAAGTACTTCTCTTAGGATACATTGCGTTCACGGCTACAACTGCCCTTCTCGCTGTTTCCCCCCTGAATGTGCCTTTTGCGTACTTGATCGCAGCTGTCTTCGGGCTCTACATGGGTGTGGTTGAGACGATTCAACGAGCCATGATACCAAAATACGTCGACAGCAGCCTCCGAGGAACCGCCTATGGCGTATATTATCTTGTGGTTGGTTTGTGTTTCTTTTTCGCCAATAGTATCGTTGGTAGCCTGTGGGAGCGTTGGGGTCTATGGGCATCAAGCCTCTACAGTGGTGGACTCGCAGTAATCGCTGTAATAGGACTCTATCTATTCACAAGAAAAGAAAAATTATGATAAAAAGAGGGGGGTAATAGAGAAATTATTTCTCTAGTCCGCTCATCTTACGGATCTCTTTGCCGACCTTCTCGATCTCCAAAGCATCACATTCAGCCATGAGTTCATCGAACTTCTTGGCTCCTGATTTGCTCTCAGCGATCCATTCCTTGGCGAAGCTCTCATCCTGAACAGCCTTCAAGGCTTTCCGCATGTTCTCCTCAACATGATCATCAATTACCATGGGTCCGATGGTCATGCCACCCCACTTGGCGGTGTCACTGACTGCACGATACATGCCGCCGATACCGCTCGTATAGATGAGGTCAACTATGAGCTTTAGCTCGTTACATACCTCAAAGTATGCGCTCTCAGGTGGATAACCCGCCTCGGTTAACACCTTGAAACCCCTCCGTATGAGCTGGTCTACGCCTCCACAGAGAACTGCCTGCTCACCAAATAGATCTGTCTCGGTCTCAATCTGATATGTGGTCTCTAGAACACCTGCTCTACCGCTACCGATTGCCTTGGCGATGGCTAGTGCTTTCTGTAGTGCCTTGCCTGATGCGTCCTGGTGGACTGCGACCAGTGATGGTACGCCGAAGCCTGCCTCGTATTGTCGCCTGAGTTCAGGTCCGGGGCTCTTTGGTGCAACCATGATTACGTCAATGTCTTCTGGTGGCTTGATCTCACCAAAATGGATGTTGAATCCGTGGGCGAACTGTAGTGCCTTGCCTTTCTTCATTGCGAGGCTTACCTCTTCACCCCATACCGTGGGCTGCGCCATGTCTGGCATGAGCATCAATACGATGTCTGCTTTCTCGGCTGCCTCAAGGTGTGTCATGGGCTCCCAGCCGTCTTCCTTTGCCTTCTTCCAGCTTTTACCGCCTTCACGGAGACCTAGGACTACGTTTACTCCGCTGTCCCTCATGTTTAATGCCTGGGCTCTGCCTTGGCTTCCGTAGCCTAATACGGCTACTGTTAGGTCGTCTAATATTGATCCGTCAATATCTTTGTCGTGATATACTTTCATTTTTTATTCACCTTTATAGTTTGAGCCGTCCTTTTTCGAGGGCGGTTATTCCTGTTCGTGACAACTCCACGATTCCAATGCTTTTAACATATTCTAAGAACTCATCAAGTTCACCGGGGTATCCAGTGACCTCCGCCATTATGTTATCATCATCGATGTCCAGTACAAGTCCGTGCTGGTTATTAATGTACTTCAAAGCATCTTCTCGTGCAATAGGGTCCTGTGTGCTTAACTTGACCAAGAGCATCTCTCGCTGAATGGTTCTCAGGGGGTCAAGTCTTTTCACCTTGATTACCTCCACCATCTTCTCAAGCTGTTCAACTAGGTTTGCCAAAGTCTTGGCATCCGCGTCTACGCTGATGGTCATTCTACTGTATTTGGGGTCCTGTACGGTTCCGACTGCGATGGATTCGATGTTGAATCCTCTGCGTCTGAACAGATTAGTGACGTTGAACAAGACTCCTGCCTTGTTCTCGACTAGGAAACTAACCGTGTGTATCGCCATTAATCTGCTCTCCAAAGAGTGTCTTTTAACCCGAGTCCCGGAGGGATCATTGGCATTACGTTCTCATCAGGGTCTATGGGAACATCGATCACAGTTGGAACATCCGCCTTTATAGCACGCTTTACTTCTCGCCTGAAATCATCAAGGGTCGTAGTACGTACCCCCGCTGCTCCATAGGCTTCAGCCAGCTTCACATAGTCAGGGTTACCCTTGAGCTTCACAGCGCTGTATCTCCTGTCATAGAATAGCCTCTGCCACTGTGCTACCATCCCTAGTACGTTATTGTTGAGTACTACCACGATTACAGGCAGTTCTTCCTCAACTGCTGTTGCTAGGTTGTTCTCGGTCATACCGAAGCTGCCGTCACCCGCGATATCAACCACAGGTACATCCGGCTTAGCTGCTTTGGCGCCGATGGATGCGGGGAATCCCCACCCCATAGTGCCTAAGCCGCCGCTTGTGTGGAATGTTCTCGGTAGATATGTGTCGTAGTGGAGTGCTGCCCACATCTGGTTTTGTCCTACTTCTGTTGTAACTATTGCGTCTCGTGGTAGTAGTTCTCTGAGTGCTCTGATGACTTTTGGTGCGCGTAGATAACCATTGGCTGTGTCTGCTTCCTTGCTCCAGTCGTGTCTAAACTCTTGGATACGATTACTCCATTCAGCGGAAGGATTATTCTTCAAAACCTTAACCCTCTCAAGCAGCCCAGCAAGCGCCATCTTGGCGTCACCGACTACCTTTGTGACGGTCTCGACGTTCTTGTCGATCTCGCTACGGTCGATGTCAATGTGTACTACTTTGCCGTTTGGGTTGAAATCAGCTACCTTTGCTGTTGTCCTGTCGCTGAATCGTGAGCCTACAACTAGTAATACGTCTGCCTGTGGAACCAAGCTGTTTGATGCCTGAGTTCCGTGCATGCCACAGAGTCCTAGACTCAGTGGGTGGTCCTCTGGGAACGCGCCTTTACCCATCAGGGTGTTCGCTGTTGGAGCCAATAACGCCTCGCTGAGAGCTACTAACTCGTTTGTTGCTCCCGCAGCGATGACTCCTCCACCCGCCATGATCAGTGGGCGCTCTGCCTTTGCTAAGATTTGCGCCGCCCAGTCAAGCTCCTGTGGTTTGGGTGTGTGATCCATCTCGTATCCCCTGAACTTTATCTGGGGATTGAAGTCCATCTCACCACTCAAAGTGGTACAGTCCTTGGGTATGTCCACCAAGACCGAGCCTTTTCTTCCAGTGTTTGCGATGTAGAAAGCCTTCTTTACAGTCTCAGGTATCTCACTAGGCGTACGTACCTGCATATTGTACTTGGTTACACTGGCTGAGACGCCGATAATATCACACTCTTGGAACGCATCTGTGCCGATAACGTTACGGTTGACCTGTCCAGTGAATGCGACAACTGGGCTGCTGTCGATCTGAGCCGTTGCTACTCCAGTAACTAGGTTAGTTGCACCGGGTCCGCTAGTCGCCACACAGACGCCTACCTTGTTAAGTACACGTGCATAACCGTCAGCCATGTGCGCCGCGCCTTGCTCATGTCGAGCAAGAATAAACCGCATATCACTGTCTAGTAGTTCATCGCAGATGGGGATCAGTGATCCTCCTGATATTCCAAATATGTGTTTAACGCCCTCGTTCTCGAGTGATTTTACAAATGCCTTACTTCCTAACATCTCAGTCATGTTTTCCAAGCTCCCATACTCTATTCAGACGATACCCTGTCAAGGATGTCTGTTGTTTCGAATCTTTTCTACGGACACTACGGTCCGAGGGTTTCTGTTGTCGAGGTTTACCAACTAATAAAACGATACCCCATTTACATCCCCTCCGTGAGGGATTTGACAAAACTATACCCCATTTTTGTCTACTCCAATAGGTTGGTATCCATTTTAGACCTTAGATTAGATAAAAAGGTTCCCCCGAACCCACCCGGTGGTTAATGTTATTTTACCGTCACTCCTCACTATAAACATGACCAAGTACAACGAATTTGGAAAAAGGATGGAGCAACAGCTCCGCTTAAACACTTACCCCCTTGCCATAAAGATGCTTGAGACTCCAGAAGATATTCCACCCGAAGCCTTTAGACCACTCGAAAAATTCGGGAAATGCCTATCAACGTGCCAAGCATTCGCCCTATCGAGGCGCTTCGGTGAGACAGTAGCTCAATTATTTGAGGATATGTGGTGCCCAGAGCCAGTAATCGGGTTCGGGTTAGCCGAGCCACCGGAGTATTTCTTTGAAGGAAAAACCAGATACCCCCATGGCGTCAAGAGTCTTGAGGCTGGTGCTAACTGGGCGAAAGAGTTTCCAAGGTTTGAGGCCGGGAAATACGTTGGTGTCGTATCGGCGCCTCTCACGACAGCCAGCTTTGAACCTGATGTAGTCATAGTTTACTGTGACTCTGCTCAGCTACTCAGATTACTTCTAGGTTTAGCATATGAGGATGGAAGAGACATAACAACAGTACTGGGTGGGCACAGTGCATGTGTCTACTCTGTTGTACCCTCAATGCTCAAAGGTGAATGTCAGGCATCAGTCCCATGCAGGGGTGACAGAGGCTACGCAGGCACACAAGACTACGAGATGATATTCACCATACCCAGAGACCTGATTGAAAGAGTCGTAGAAGGTATGGGTCAACCAGCTACCAGTAGCAGTCCAACAAGGTTCAGCATGAACCCCGAGTACATGCTATCCGAGGGATACTCAGAAATAGCCAGACTCATGGGGCAAGTGGACTCCGATGGTAACCCCATCAAGGGGTATGGTGGCGAGGATAGGCGTCTGAACCTCCAGTACCGGTAGCGTTACCTCAAACGTTATCTTCTATATCCACTTCTTATTCCCGATAAATATGAGTCAATTCACTCATCTTGAATGTTCATCATGCGGCGAAAAACACGACGCATCAGTCGTACAAACCGTCTGCAAGAAATGCGGAAAACCACTTTTCGCAAGATACGATCTTGAAGCCGTCAAGGACTCCGTCACACGACGTGAATTGGTGGCTAGAGAAGCTACAATGTACCGTTACTTCGAGCTTCTACCAATCAAGGACAGGAAAAACATAGTAACGCTAGGTGAGGGCTGGACACCAATGACTCCAACCCCCAGCCTAGGAAAATCAATCGGACTACCAGACCTCTGGATAAAAGATGAAGGCATCATCCCAACTGGCAGCTTCAAAGCAAGAGGCCTCGGCATGGCGATAAGCAAAGCCAAGGAACTCGGAATCAAAAGCGTAGCCCTCCCATCAGCTGGAAACGCAGCAGGAGCCATGAGCGCCTACGGAGCAAGAGCCGGCATGAATGTCTACGTGTTCATGCCCAAGGATGCACCAAAAGTCAACCAAGTAGAGTGCCAAATAGTAGGAGCCAAGGTAGTGCTTGTTGATGGACTCATCAGCGACGCAGGGAAACTCGTTAAAGAAGGCATGGAGGAGATGCAGTGGTTTAATGTCGCTACCCTCGGAGAACCATACAGGGTTGAAGGCAAGAAAACCATGGGTCTTGAGGTAGCCGAACAGTTTGACTGGAAGCTACCGGACGTAATCATCTACCCTACAGGAGGCGGCACAGGCATCATCGGCATGTGGAAGGTCTTCGACGAGCTAGAGGAACTCGGCTGGATCGGGTCAGAGCGACCACGAATGGTCTCAGTGCAGGCAGAAGGATGCGCACCAATCGTTAAAGCATATGATGAAGGATTGAAAGAATCAACATTCTTCCAGAACGCAGAGACCAAAGCATCAGGACTCAGAGTACCCAAAGCCCTTGGAGACTTCCTAGTACTAAACGCAGCACGAGATAGCGGCGGTAAATGCATCTCGGTAAGCGACGACGAACTCATGAAGGGCGTCTCAGACATAGCCAAACATGAAGGAATGTTCGCGTGCCCAGAGGGAGCAGCAACCTACGCAGCTCTGAAGAAGATGCTAGCAGAAGGCAGCGTTGATAAAAGTGAACGAGTTGTGCTCTTCAACACTGGAAGCGGTCTCAAGTACACAGACCTCTTCAAGGTAGACGCGCCAATAGTTGATCCCAAAGAGAAATTCAACTACTCTAGCCTCAAGTAACCCATCTTTTTTTCACAACATTTTTCCATCCTACCCACTAAAGGCTACAAGATTCCATGATTGAAGCCAAAGCCTTCGCACCCGGACACCTAACAGGCTTATTCCAGATATGCACTGAGGGAAATGATCCCCTCAGATGGGGGGCACGAGGCTCAGGCGTAAGTATAACCCGCGGCGTCACTACAAATGTAACACTTGAACCCGCTGAGAAACCATCAGTAGACATCTACATCAACGATGAGCATATGATCGACGCCAACGTAAGTGAAAATATGCTCACCAAATACAATGAATACATCACAGAACCCCATCGCGTCACAGTAAAACACACAATCACCACACCCATCACAGCAGGCTTCGGAAGCAGCGGAGGCGGAGCCATCAGCCTCAGCCTAGCACTAAACAAGGCACTAAACGCAGGGCTCACCAGAATAGAAGCAGCACAACTAGCCCATCTTGCTGAAATAGAGTGCAAGACAGGTCTCGGTAGCGTATTTGCAGCAGATCGAGGCGGATTTGGTGTTCTCTATGAGCCTGGGGCACCAGGGATCGGTAAAGGTAAGTTGATGGAGGATACAAGCGATCTAGCGGTAGTCTATCTTTACTATGGGCCTATTCATACCAAGGAAGCGTTGTCAAACCCAGAGCTAGTGAAAAAGATCAACC
>JAHLLU010000013.1 GCA_020444005.1 archaeon | reverse complement strand
GTCTCTCAAGCATCTCTGGCACACCGGGGAAAAACTCTGTTTCGGTAATCCATCGACTAAGATAATGATTCCAAGCACCAGCACTATGCCTAACTGGATCATCAACAGCTAATTTACTGTAAGCGTCCTCGATGATCTGCCTGTAATCCGGTTCCCGGTGCCCTGCCTCCTCACATGTCTTGAAGTGAGACCTAGCAATGGGTCTATAGACCTCTGTAAAGACATCATAGTCTACTTTGAACCCTTGATCCACCAGATAACCGTGAAGTACCCTTGTGCTGCTTCCTCTACTCATGAGGTATGGTGCCTGCACTATGGTGTTCCAGTTATCAAAATAGATGGTGTCTATCATCTATCTCGCCTGTCGAGAAGCTACACGTGGTCCTATGAGCATCCATATCCAGTCAACGAACTCGCGGAGATTCTTTGTTTGTATATAGACATCACCAGGTCCCTCAATATAGGTGACCAAACCTTCCCCGCTGAATAAGGTGTCTTTCCATGTACCAAACTTCCTTACTTCATACTCACATGTATCGCTGAATGCGGCTAGGTGATAGTTGTCCACTACTAGTTGTTCTCCGGGTGCAAGAGTATGTTTGTCTAGTGCCCCGAAACTGTTGATGAAAAGGTCTCCCATGCCGGTTGTTTTTATCATGAATAGTCCTTGACCGAAGAGTCCTCTAGTGAATCCCTCCCAGCGTACATCAAGGTCAACGTTCTGGGTTGATGCAAGATAGGCTGATTTCTGAATGATATAACCATGATCGGGTGTAATATCCAGTTTGATGATGTCACCAATAGGAGCTGCAACCAATGCCACCTTTCCAGATTCACCCATGGCGGCGAAATCTGTAACAAAAAGACTCTGTCCACCGAGGAGACTTGTTTTGAGGCTTCCTAGTAGGCTTTTTTCTCGTGTTCTTGTCCTGATGTCTATGTTTGGGCTCATATATGTGAGGGAACCTGATTCCCCTGTGATTTGTTCGTCTTTTTCTAGTTCAACTTCAAGCATGCTGTAACTTGGCTGATATTTAATCTCATACTTCAAATATGATTCACTACCCAGAAATCTACATTTTCAATAATAAACCCAATGAATCAAGGTTATATAGTCTGACTCTTTCTAGACGCAATCATGTAGGCGTCAATGGCTGAGATAAACGCCATCAATACCCCGAACCCCATAACTTGTTCTTGTGAATAACTCATGGAGAGAGCTCCTCCAAGAATCAAGGTACCAATGAAAAAAACAGCTGCCCTTTTTCGTTTACCGAGATAAAGCTGACCAAGTCCAGTAATCAAGAAACTTAGAATAACCGCCGTCCATGGACTTTTTCCCTTGTCCTCTTTGACAGGCTCCATCCCGGAGATAATACCTTGTTTTGCGTTACACGCTGGGCAATATTTATCCATGTAGGGTATCATAGCGCCGCATTGGTGACAGTATTTGGTCTTCTCCTCTGTCATTACAGGAAATCGTCTTCCTTCTTAGTTAAGTAATAATACAGCTCGACGAGCAGCCTGTAAGCAAAGTACACGCTGGGGATAATTCCGATAATATATGCTAATAGTTCAAGGGATATTGTCTGCTCGCTCAATGTTTATTCGCAGAACTTGAATGTAAGGCTCCTTAAAGGGATTATGATAACCCTAGAAAGAATAGGTTTGATAGTCGTTACAGCAAGGTGGACCCGCAGTACATTTGAACAACCGTTTCTCGGGAACCATGAATACAGAGGAAACAGTCTCCTCCCAGTGATCCCTATCTTTCTCCGGGTTAGGATGATGACAGATACTCAGTGGATGGTCAAAGTGGTCTGTGAGTATTTCCTTTATGCTCTCAAAACTGTGGGTATCTGTTGAGGCTAGTTTCTCATTGGCGATGAAGTAACGGTGTACGCTGTTTGCCTCAGATAACACAAAATTATCCTTGATGCTTAATGCTCTTTCACCTACGAAGTGATTTGTATGCGCTAAAACCCCATCAACGGGATAAATAAATGAGACATCACCGGGGTGCGCCTCCAAGTCAACAACCACCCCCTCCCCTGCAAGCATTATATTGTAACTTAGACTCCGCTCAGCGTTTAACAAAACCTTAACAGCGTCACTAAACCGGCTGCATTCAAGCATTTTACGGCAAACCAACAGGAAGGGGACAGATTCACCGAGACGATCCCTATCAGAGACCATTGCGTTGATCGCTAATCCAACCCCCTTATCATTCATGCCTTTATGCCCGATGACCCCCGCCTCAGTATGCAGCATAACAGTTGGATTATCATCCCTCTTCACCTTCAAAACAATACATGAATCAGTGACACCTATGCGGTAATCCCAGTTCTGAGCAAGCAGGGTATCTCCGGATTCACTTCTACGAGGTGTAACGCCTATGCTTGTGCATCCCCCCATTAGTTGAGCTGGGCTAGCCCAAGCAAGTTCATAACGCCCATTCATAGCTGCAACCGCTTCTACATCAGTCTTTACTGCGTCTGCTACCCCCCTCATCTCCTCAACCAAATCAGAGTCAAACCTCATGGTAGTAGCAAGTACATTCTCAGCGTACTGGTAAACTGCTTTCTTATCCATGTCTAAGTTGCGTTGCCACCAGCCAAGATAAAACTCGATGTTATGTTTGATGTGTTTCTTTGCCTGTTCCCCGTGCTGGTATCCGCACTCGTAACTAGAACCCTCCACAGTAACGACCTGTAATGTGTCCATATCTATGCGAGGGATTTTCATCCCAATAAGATTTGAGCTTAGTCGTCGTCTGGAAGGCTTGTGCTGAACTCAGCATAGATAGGGTAATGGTCGCTAACAGACTCGGTAAGAGTTTGATTCAAGCCATAGATTGTGTCATAATAGTAGACCTGTACTGTATCAGCGATGTATTCACTGCTATACGTGTAATCGGTCATCACCATCCTATCATATGTCCAGTCGGTCTTTGTCATAGTATCCCAGTCATTGCCTACAACCCAGATATACTCAGGAGCTTTCAACGGGTTATCCATAGAATCTTCATCAAAGTATGAGCCATCCGCGTTAAAATCACCTAAAACAATGATATCTTGTTCATTCCCTAGACTCTCAACGTAATCAAAGACGATAGTGAGGTTACCGATCTCGTGATAAGCGTCATCAGGTTTCGTATGGATACCAATTAACGTGAAATCAAAACCACCAGAGATAAAACTCGCAATGTATGGCTCACGTTCAAAGACATCTTCTGTATCATTATAGACGAAATCAGAGTCAACGAGATACTGAACTGTCTCGGTGTTATAGAAGTAGGCGTATGCTTCCTTGCTGCTGGTTCTTCCCACTCTTTCTGATCTGATAAACGCGTACTCTGGTCCCTCCATGCTGTTGATGAGATCAAGAAATATCGGAGCCGTTGTCTCGCTGCTATCCCTAATCTCCTGAACTAGCACCACATCAAACTCGCGTACAATATTAGCGAGCACATTCATCACCTGTTCCTTCTCGCGTTTGGTCTTCCCAAAAATCTGGATATTGAACCCAGCTATCTTGACGCTATCTCCTGTTTGAGGTATTATGGGGTCATCTGGCTCTTCCGGAGCTAAGAACTGGTCCAGTAGCCCAGAGTCATACGCATAATACGCTGAGCCAAGGAGTAATATGATGATAAAATATGGTGCGCTGTTCTTTTTCATATCCCAGAATACAGTGGAACCCGTTTAAGACTATTTCTTCTCCATCTCATCGACCTCAAGCTTCCGGAAGATACTCCGAAGCTGACGTCTCATCTGAGTACGCTCGGTGCTTAGACCAAGATAATCAGCGAAATCCTGCGTTGTACGAACAATGTATGTCCTACCACTACGTTCTCGCTTGATCAAACCCATCTCATCGAGCTGATTCAGATGCTTGTAGGCTTGACTACCACGAGCACTAGCAATATCAGTCTGCTCCACAGGCTGATGATAAGCAACATAACTCAATGTACGCAAGGCGCCCTCGTTAAGAAGTGGCTTAAGACTGTATCTTCCAGCCTGTTTAGTAAACTCGGGCTTAAGTTGAAGCACTACCCTGTCCTGTGGGAGCTTTACGATCTCAAGGGCGCTATCATCCTCTAAGTAATGGTCTTGAAGCTCTGTGACCAGTTTATCCGCCTCCACCTCATTCTCCAATCGTAGACGTGAAACAATATCTGTTAGCCCCATTGGTCGGCTGGCTGCATAGAGAATAGCCTCCAGTTCAGCTATCTTGTCGCTCTCGGTCACGCTTCTCACCCTCTTCGTATATCAGATAATGGTTATATTGTTACTGGATACCTGCCGCGATATCAGTACGATAATGCAGCTTTCCAGTAACCTTGTCAACATCCTCATAGACCCTTCTACGAGCTATGGACACAGAGTCTCCCTTGCTTAATAGGGCGATGGCTCTGCTTGTAGTGGTCTTGATTACCCCGTTATCGTCGTAGACTGATGCATAGTATATCTCACTGCCTATGCCTTCTCCAACCTCTACTGGTTGATCCTTCAAAGGAGATGTTGGATATCCCTCAGGTGTAAGATAGACACAGACTGTTGCCTGTTTCTCAAACCCAAAGCTAGGAAGCTTTCCCTCAACAATACCGTATCCTACCTCCGTAAGTGGTTTCTCAAGTAGGCTCAATACGTTGATTGCCTCTGGATCACCAAACCGACAGTTATACTCAATCAGATACGTATCATCAGATGTAACCATGAAGCCACCATAAAGAACCCCCTTATAGGCTCCATCTCCATCACGCATAGCCGTGATGGTCTCACGCATGATACGCTTACCTGCCTCAACGGCTTCATCATCCAAATCAGGCATATTGTGATCTACACAACTGAAGCTCCCCATGCTTCCTGTGTTAGGCCCCTCGTCGTTATCGTAGGCTCGTTTAAAGTCTCGAACCAGTGGCATGAACTTGAGGGTTTTTCCATCGCTGTAGGCTTGTAATGTAAACTCTTTCCCAACCAGTTTCTCCTCAAGCACCACCAAACCATCGGCTTTGATGCGCTCAGCACAGTAATCCTCAACCTCTTTACGATTCAATAGATGCTGTCCTGTAACCCGGACACCTTTCCCACCAGTCAAGACATCTGGTTTTACAGCAACCTCAGGTTGTTTGTCTAGAAACTCTTTGACTTCATTCATGTTGTGGCATATCTTGTAATCTGGGTTACCCTTGATACCATTATCCGTAAGCACTTCCCGCGCATATGCCTTACTCCATTCCAGTCTCGCTGTTGCCTTAACCGGTCCAACAGTAGCGACTCCCATATTCATAAGATAATCTGCCACTCCAAAGGACAGTGGGGTCTCTGGGCCGATGAATGCTATGTCAATATCCTTGTACTTTGAGTAGTTCTCAAGCTTATTCAAATCAAATAAATCCACTTTTGTGCTCAGAGCAGCTATACCGGGGTTCAACTTCGCCATTGCAGCTGAGAGTTCAATCGGTTCTTCTGCTAGTTTTTTGGCTATGGCGTGTTCGCGTGCTCCGTTTCCTACTACGAGTACCTTCATAGAGTAACATGGAATGGTTTATGAATATAAGAGACTCCCTGATCAAGTTATATTGGTTTGTAGATATTTGTGCATGTAAAGGTGAATGCATTGCGTGGATTGATGATTGAAGACCTCGAAGACTTCAAGATGATCGCCCGACCCACCATATCCCCAGACGCCTCAAAGATACTCTACCTAGTCACAACACCCGATGATGAAGAGTACACTACAGAGCTAATGGTGATAGACAGAAGGACAGGCGAAAAACTCTGGAGCATAGAGGAGGGAAACCCAACAAACCCTGATTGGGCTCCATACGGAGACAAGATAATCTATACAAGCCGACAGGGCATGGAGAAAGATGAGAAAGGAACCAGTCTCTGGGTAGCAGAGAAAAACACTTCAAAACTAGTAGGTAAATATAGTGGCGGAGCATTACAGCCAAGGTGGAGTAGCGACGGTGAGTCTATCTATTTTGTCTCTGGTGTGGGAGAGGATGATCCTGATGTCAAGATAATTGACAAGATTCCCATATGGTACAACGGTGAAGGCTGGACCTATTACAGGACAAAACATCTTCACAGGCTCGATTTAGCATCAGGTGAAGTATCGGTGGTCTCTGAGGGGGATATGAATGTCCAGTGTTATGCTGAACATGATGGAAAGGTTGCTTATTGTCAGTCTGCTAATCCTCTTCGTCCCGGTGAATCAGATCTCATAGTATTTGACATTGAGTCGGGGGTAAGAGACCGTATCCTCAGCGGATACATGATCCAGAGCCTCCAGTGGAGCCCAGATGGAAACGAGATAGCCTTCACAGGCAGCGACGGAAGCAGAGGATATGCGACACATGTTACTGTTCACAAGATCGCTGTTGATGGTGGACCAGTAACGAATCTTAGTGGGCAGCTTGACCGGGGCTCTAGTAGACGTCATTACCATGACATCAGAAGCATGTATGCTGGTGGCTGTGAACCCGTCTGGGATGGCGATTTCATCTATTTCCCGGTCTCAAACAGTAACCGCCATGAGCTTCACAAGGTAGACCCAGATAACGGCAACATCACACCCTTGCTGAAAGGACAATATAGCATCGAAGAGTATAGCATCAAGGATGGATTCGTTGCTTATACCCGGGTAAACACCGATAAGACACCTGAACTCTGGGTACTGGACACAAGCGAGAGACAGCTAACCAATATCAACAAGAAACTCATAGACGAGATCAAGCTCCAACAAGCGGAAAACTATAGCTTCAAACAGAAAGACGGGGCAACAGTCGAGGGCTGGATACTAAAACCAGTAAAGTGGAAGAAAGACGAATCCTATCCTGCTGTGCTTGATATCCACGGTGGACCCAAGAGCAAGTTTGGTGACAGCCTCATGTTCGAGCACCAGCTCTATGCATCAAACGGCTACGCTGTAATCTATCTAAACATAAGAGGCAGCGGAGGCTACAGCCAAGAGTTTGGAGACATCAGAGGCGAATGGGGTATCTGGGACTATGAGGATTTGATAGCAGGTGTCAAAAAAGCCCTAGAGCTTTATCCGTGGCTCGATAAGGAGCGTTTCGGAATCACTGGTCTCAGCTACGGTGGCTTCATGACAAACTGGGTAATCACCCATAACGATATGTTCAGGACAGCAATAAGCCAAAACAGCATCAGCAGCTGGACCGCCTTCTTCGGCACAAGCGACATAGGATTCCACTTCACACCCGAACAAGTAGGGGGAAATCCATGGAGTAACCTAAACACCTACGTAGATAAGAGCCCAATAACTTATGCAAACATGGTGGATACTCCTGTTCTCTTTGTACATAGCTGGAACGATTACAGGTGCTGGATAGACCAGAGCATCGAGTTCTATACAGCTCTGAAATACCTAGGAAAAGAGACTCAGCTTGCCATGTTTATGGAGGGACCGCATACGTTTAGATCTGTTGCTCGGATGAGTCTCAGAAAACGTAGGTACCGGGTGATGCTTGACTGGTTCGATAAATATCTCAAATAACCCCCCCCTTTTATTCAGATTTATGATACATCTATATCATAGTGCTACTATGTTTGCCCATGCCGGTTAAGGGAACATATTGTCTATGTATCGAAAACCATAGTGACCAAGTGATCAATGTAGGTGCACTGGGCGAGATTGACTTCACTAAAGGCATATATGTTTACATTGGATCGGCGCTCAACAGCCTCATTCCTCGTCTTAAACGCCATCAAAGAACCAGCATAGGAGAGCAGAATGTTATTCACTGGCACATCGACTATCTTCTCAACAATGAAGAAGTTGAACTAACCTCCATATACATCATTGAATCAGGAGAACAACTCGAATGCAGAATAGCAAAACGAGTAGCCCGCCACGGAACACCAGTACCACGTTTTGGCTGCAGCGACTGTAAATGCACCAGTCACTTGTATAAAGTCGAGGACTTAGATTTCATAACAGAAATAGGATTAAAAAAATGGGCTTAGAGGCTTTCCTCTACCTCTTGGATTAACGGAATAGATAGCTCACTAACTGTAACGCCTGTACACCATGGCATCAATGCAGCTGCCTGAATCTCTTTCTTTGAAATCCCTGCCTTGAAGGCTTCTCTTACAAAGTGGCGTAATGCTACTGGGTCACGGGTTGTACTGTAGATGGCGATCCTGATTAGGAACCCTGTCTTCTGGTCTAGTACTCCATCGATATTGACGGCTTCCGCCATCTTCATCCACGCTTCTGCTACTTTTGGCGTCTCTTTGCTGAATATTTCCCATACGTTCTTGTCTGGCATAAGAATCACTGGTCTATGTGATCTATATACATTTAATGCTTGACTATGATTTAATTTATAAGAGATCAATATACTGTGGAATGGTAGCCCAAGGGGGAGTAGAGAATAGTAAACAAGTTCATCAGAGACATCGATGAGGTTATAAAAAAATTCGAAGACGAACTCTCCCAACCAGAATACGAAAAAATCCTCAAACTACGACAAGACCTCATCGAGAAACATCAAAGACGAGAAGTAAAGATCAACCACAGCGTAATGGAAATCATCTGCGCCAAGTACCTCATCAAGAACGGCTTCGATGTTGATCTAGAGCATGAACTAACCACCATCAGCACAGACATATACGCAAAGAAAGGCTTCGGAAGCCTGATTGTTGAGGTTGAGACAGGTTTTGTGCCCCCCGACCACGCACTAGATCCATTAACATATCTTAGGGCAAGAATCACTAGCAAGATCACAAGGTACAGCGCCTATGCAAACAAGTTCATCCTAGCTACCACGCCATACTACATAATGCAGATACCAGCTAGCCTAGTCAAACCACCACGATTCAGAACACAAGAAGAAATAGAATACTTGAAAGGTCTATGCGACATGTATTACAGTAATCCTCCTGTGAGTTTTGAGGAGATAAGAAACGCCAGACTCCACAGCATAATCGTTGTTGACGTTGACAAAGCAAGTATCAGAGAATGGGAAGTCAACGAATATATGGGTAAAGCCGCCCTTTGGGCCGTCTGAGCAAGATTTAAAACAAAGCGTCCACCCCCTAGGAGGAGGATTGAAATGGCGTTCACCGGCGGGTTCCTAATTGTAGGCCTTTTAATGACCCTAGCTGGGGCTATTTTGATCTATATGAGTCTCAAAGCTAGCCCTAAGGAGCTTGCTGAGGACAGTGAAGGGGTCGTTTATGTTGGTCCCGTGCCTATCGTTGTGAAGGATGGGCGAAAATGGATACTTGCTGCTCTGATAATCAGTACTGTAGTGATTGCATATCTGGCAACTAAGACATATTATCCAAGTCTCTTTGGGGGAGTAGTTTAGTGGATAAAAAATGTGAGATTTGTGGAAGACCAAACGTGGATATTCTCTGTAGTAAATGCGGTAAATTCATCTGTGAAAGATGTTATGACCCAGAGACAGATTCTTGCATAAAATGTAGCGGCAAACATGTAAGACGAGTGGACCCAGACAAACAGGTTCTACTATTGGTTGGCGGAGCCATGTTGATGATGATGGGGTTATTCATTGCATCATTCGCGTTCATACCCCTATCTGGGGCAACAATAGTCGTTTTCCCACTCATATTTGAGAACGTCAACAGCGTCACAGCCCTTTTCATGAGCATCATGTTCTTCTGCATGTTCGCAGTCACATCACTACTTCCATTCTACTTGACCCTACGAAGAAACAGCAACTTTGAGTGGGATGAAGGAATCTATACGCTTCAGGAAAGCCGAGGTTCCAGCAGCAACGTCACTGAGACAGTTGAGTACATGATTACCACCGAGATACCCGAGAAACTCAAGGACACAATATACATCGAGGACAACTTGGACGAGATAGTGCTCAGAAGCGAGAAAGACCCCGGGTTCCAGAGAAACTACAATATTCCAGATAGCTACATTATCGACTCTGTTGAGTCAGCCTATGAGGACAAGTTCCTGCTGTTGAAGATTAAACTCACCCGAGATTAAGACAAGTTTTTAACGCCGCATCACAGAGGCTTCTCGATAAGGTATGCCTCAGATATACAGGCTGGAGAATTATAACCCTGAGCTAAAGGACGTAGTGCTGATAGTAGGCGATGGCTTATGCAGTAATATCTACGTAATTGGCAAAGAGGAAGCCACAATAGTAGATACAGGCGTTGGCAATAGAGCTAATCCCATATTCCCCCAGTTAGCTGAGCTTGGAGTGATGCCTGAGAACATCAAGCAGATAATTCTAACTCATGCTCATCATGATCACGCAATGGGAGCCTTCCTGATACTGGAGCAGGCAAACCCTAAGGTCTATGTCCATGAGAAAGACACCAAGTACATAGCCTCTAGCTTTGGAGAATTATTGATAAAAGTAGAGGAAGGAGATGTTATCGAGACTCCAGTTGGACCATTCACAGTCTACTGGACTCCGGGGCATACAACGGGCAGCATGTGTCTGTATAACCCTGATCATAAGATACTCATCAGCGGTGATACAGTGTTCCCAGATGGTTATTATGGGCGGTATGATGGAGAGAGTGGTAGTCTTGAGGCGATAATCGAGTCCTTGAGGAAGATGACTGAGCTTGATGTAGAGATAATGCTCCCCGGTCATGGTTCACCTGTGTTTCAAGATGCCAATAGCCACATTAAGTTGAGTTATAATCAGGCTTCTAGACCGCGATAAACCAGTTAGGTTCTTGAAAACACTATATTGGTGTTTAATGGGAACACCTTGAATGTAATGAAAAGTGTTCCGAAACCTGCTTTAGGTGTTTCACTGTTTTTTAGTTCAGTTGTGCTACAGCATCCTTTCCCGCCGCATTTACCGCAACTCATAGCAAGTGGATTGAATGACGTTGGATAAATCTTGTGTAAAACATCTTATAGTTTCAATCAGTAAATAACGTTGTATGCCGGTCTCAAACAATTTCCATGAGCTATTATTCGAGCTGTCAAACGAGGACCGCTACATGATACTTCTAACCCTGAAAACCGGAGACCATAATGTCACGAACATAGCGAGAGAGTTATCACTTACCACGCAGGAATCAAGTAGACATCTAACTCGTTTAGCAGAACAGGGCCTTATAGTGAAAACGGTTACCGGTGAATACACGCTTACAGAGTATGGGTCGTTGGTGTTACGACAATCAGCGGGGCTGATATTCGCTTCATCAAACAGAGACTATTATCAAACTCATAGAATAGCTGATCTACCTACACGGTTCATATCTCGTCTTTGTGAGTTGGATGAATCACGATTGATAACAGACGTAATGGTGGTATTCGCTCTAATCGAACGAATAATTGATGAGGCGGAAGAATACATCTGGCGTCTAACAGACCGCTACAATATGATGTCACTACCAAAACTAGAAGAAGCTACAAACCGAGGTGTTGAGTTCAGACTAATGCAGACAAAACACTTCCAGTTTCCACCAGACTGGCCCGGAGTCGGGGTAATACTGAAAGAAGCTAGGCTCCGAGGTGTGTTTGATGTACGAACTAGTCATGAGGCGAATCTGTTCATTGCTATGAATGAGAAAGAAGTAGCTGTATTGGGGTTCCCGATGGATGAAAACGTCTTTGACTATCGAGGATTCAGTAGCAGTGACCCTGATTTTCATTCATGGTGCCGTGACTTGTTTGAGTATTACTGGGTTGACGCTGTTCCAGTGAACTAGCCGAACAAATAACTATATTTTTATCTAACGAAAAATCTGGCATACTCGGGTTTCTATTGGAAAAAGCAATAGTACTCATCACTCTAGAAGCACAAAGTGAATTTGAGGCACTCAAAGCGCTGCAGAATACAAAACTAGTAACTGAAGCACATTTCTTGTATGGTCCTTACGATGCATATGCAATGATTACAGCTGAGACCACGCAGCAGATTCAAGAGATTATTCTGAATAATGTCCGCGAGATAGAGGGTATCAAATCCACATTAACATGCTTCATAGCCGACTAACCACCTTTTTTTAAACCCCTATACCTGTTCTTTTTGATATCTAAAATACAGTTATACAGAAAAATTCCTTAAGCAACCAGTGCGCTTCTTTTCTGGATAAGCTTGGTTGAAAAGAACCTAGATTTTAGAAGCGACACAGTCACTTTACCCAGCCCAGAGATGAGGGAAGCAGCATACAAAGCCAAAGTAGGCGACGATGTGTACGGCGACGACCCAACAGTAAACGAACTAGAAGCAACAGCCTGCGAGATATTCGACAAGGAAGCAGCCCTATTCGTAACAAGTGGAACCATGGGAAACGCAGTAGCAGTACTGGCTCACACACAGAGAGGCGATGAGATTATCCTCGATGAGAAGAGCCACATCTATGTAAACGAGGTAGGCGGCTTAGCTGTTATGGGGCAACTCATGGCACGCACTATCGCCGGTGAAAAGGGATACATGACTCCTGAGCAGATAGAGGCAGCCATTAGACGAGATAACATTCACTATCCTCCCACAAGCTTGCTCTGTTTGGAGAACACTCAGAACATGCATGGCGGGATTGCGTTGACTCCCAAACAAATGAAATCGAATTATGATGTTGCGAAAGAGCACGGTTTAGGTGTGCATCTCGATGGTGCACGTGTATTCAATGCTTCTGTCGCATTGAACATTGACGTCAAAGAGTTGGCACAGTATACTGATACAATTCAGCTTTGTTTGAGCAAGGGACTAGCAGCACCTGTAGGATCACTGGTTGTTGGACCAGAGAATGTCATGAAACGGGCGAGAAAGTACCGTAAGATGCTGGGTGGTGGAATGAGGCAAGCTGGAATCATAGCAGCACCCGGTTTAATAGCATTGACCAAGATGGTTGACCGACTAGCTGACGACCACCAGAACGCCAAGATACTCGCAGAAGGCTTGAGTAAACTCGGTATCAAGGTTATGAACGATGTTCAGACCAACATGGTCTATGTTGACTTCAGTGCAATAGGTTGGACCGCTGAGGACTGGAACAAGGCGTGTTCAGATCTTGGTTGGAAGAGCAGAGGCTATGGCACTGGTACACGGTTAGTGACTCACTATGGTATCGAGGAAGAGGACATCAGAGGCTTCCTTGAGGGCATCGCTAAGAAGATATAATCCCACCTTTTTTATCCCCCCTATGGGGTCTTTTCTTTATGATAACTGTCCCAGTCGATAAATTAACTGAAATTGGTATAGAGATTTTCACAAAGCAAGGCGCATCTCTTGAACGAGCAACTTTCCTCGTGGAGACGCTTGTAGAGGCGAACCTAACAGGTCACGATAGCCACGGAGTATACTATTATGTCAGGTATAGTGACAGGATTAAAGACGGGTACATCAAGGTAGATGCAGAGCCAGAGATAATCAAAGAAACTCCAGGTACCGCGTTTATCGATGGTCACTGGACATTTGGGCAGATGACAGCCAAGAAACTAGTTGAGACCGCTGTTGATAAGGCGAAGGAGAACATGGTTGCCGCTGTTGGAGCCTTCAACTGCAACCATATTGGGAGAATCGGGTACTATACTAACTGGGCGGCGAAACAGGGGATCATCTCAACCTTCTACGTAAACGTGGGACACCCAATCGTATCAGTGCACAACGGCTTGGGCAAGACATTCGGAACAAACCCCTACAGCGCATCAGTTCCAACAGGCGGTGACATACCCTTCCTAGTTGACTATGCCACAAGCGTTGTAGCGGCGGGAAAGCTTAGTGTTGCGAAAGCCAAAGGAGTAAAGATTCCAAAACACTGGACCAGAGACCAGTATGGAAGGGTGAATGATGATCCTGATATTCTTAGTAAAGGTGGTTGGCTTCTTCCTTTTGGCGAGTACAAGGGGTATGGGCTCCAGATGGTCAGTGAACTTCTTGGTGCAGTTCTTACCGGCTCTCGACTAGGACCACAAGGCGTTTCAGTCCCCCCGTCTCCAAACGGGATATTCATGATGGCTGTCAACCCAGAGGCGTTTATTGGGTTGGACGAGTTCGTGAAGACAACCGATGGGCTGCTTGAGCAAGTTAAGAACTGGCCCGCGTTGGGAGGGGAACGTGTAATGGTTCCCGGTGAGCCTGAGAAAGAGACCAAGGAAAAGCGTATGAGGGAGGGGATCGAGCTTCCTGAGACTACTTGGACCGAGATCAACGAGTTATGTGAAGAGATTGGCGTTGATATAGACGCAATCCTGAAATAACATCCCCCTTCTTTCAACAGCTATGAGCAAAGGGTTCCCAACTAAGACCATCTCAGAGGGGAAGGCTAAACTAATTGTACCCAAACTGGACACAGAGTCAGGGGAACCCATACAGCACCTCAGAAGCGAAGCACCAGTATTCTATAACCCGGTGATGAAAACCAACAGAGACACAGCGGTACTGGCTCTAAGAGCATACCAGAAACAAACAGACCACCCTATCACAGTATGTGAACCAATGACTGGCAGCGGAGTGAGGGGAGTAAGACTTCTTCTTGAAACCCATGAGATAGAGAACATCGTTTTAGGTGACTTGAGCCCCTCCGCTTTACGGCTTGCCCGAGAAAACGCTAAACTAAACAATCTATCTGAACGTGTTAATCTCCGTGAGTTGGATGCAAACCTATTGCTTTCACTTCATAGTTATCCAAGGGGAAGATTCGATTACGTGGATATCGATCCCTATGGGACTCCAGCCCCTTTCATTGATCAAGCTATAGCGGCGACAAAAAACAGAGGAATAATCGCGTTGACCGCTACGGATATGGCTCCTCTGTGTGGAGTTAACAAACGCGCTTGTCTCAGAAAATATGGTGGTGTGCCTCTGAACGGTGAGTTCTGCCACGAGACAGCATTACGTTTGATGACTGGGGCTATGGTGCGTCAGGCAGCCATCTATGAGTACGCTGCAACCCCCCTGTTCAGCTACTATGCGGATCACTATATCCGAGCCTACTACAGGATAAGAAAAGGCGCGAGACGAGCAGACAAACAACTAACACAAAGGGGATACATCAAGTACTGTCCAACTTGTCTACACAGAGAGACCTCAGAAAACAACATGGAAACTATGTGTAAATGCGGGGAAAAAATGAAAGTAGGAGGTCCCCTGTGGTTGGGTGAGTTATCTGATCCTATGTACGTTGATGAGATGATTGATGACTTGGAGAATCTATCCTATCTCGTGGACTCAAAAGCTGAATCTATAATGAATTTGGTCAAAGGTGAACATGGTTATCCTGTTGGGTTCTTTATCATTGATTATTTCTGCAAACAAGTAGGCGTCAAAAGTATAGCTACGGATGAAGCATTAGACGCCATCAAAGACTCAGGTTACAGGGTAACTCGGGTACACTATGATCCACGTGGATTCAAGACAACTGCAACAGCGTCAGAGCTGTTAGAAGTATTCAAACAATTCAAAAAATAGTGTGTGGAGCTAGTCCACTTTATCGAAGGCTTTCTTACCTGCCTTACAGATTGGGCACTTGTCTGGAGGATTCCCCTCTACAGTGTTACCACAGACACTGCAAACATAGTATTCTACTGTTTCAAGGTCGCTGTCCTTGTTGAGTGCCACTGATGCCTTCTTGTAGAGATCAGCGTGGATCTTCTCAACCTCGTTGGCTATATCAAAGCTCCATACGGCTTGTTTCTCGCCTTCCTCTTCTGCTACTTTAAGGAAATCTGGGTACATGTCGTTGAACTCATAGGTCTCGCCGTTGATCGCTTCCATGATGTTCTCTTTTGTGGTGTGAATGCCACCCATGATCCTTAGATGGTTGTGGGCGTGAACTGTCTCTGCTGCCGCTGCTGCCCTGAACAGTTTAGCGACTTGTGGGTATCCCTCGTCGTCTGCTCTTTTTGCAAAGGCTAGATATTTTCTATTTGCTTGGCTTTCACCCGCGAATGCGGCTGCCAAGTTGTCCATTGTTTTACTCATTTCTATCACAGAATATTGAATCATATTGAACGGCGAGTAATAAACTGATAAATCAACGCCAAGTAGAAACCTCACCCACGCGAAGCCACCGCCCATCAATCAACCTAAACAACCAAACCCAAGCACAGACAAAATCAAGATCAGTCCTTGAACCATCTCTATTCACAGTCTCTCCTCGGACACTAACACGATATTTCCCCCACGCGGATTTTCCGTCATCACTGAACTCGATCTCTGGAGTCATCAAGCTACTGTACTCGTGGAAAGTAGTATTTGCTAGATAGTTGGTAAAGCGTTCACGTTGCTCAGTGAGGGATGGATGAGTGATTTCTCCTTCCTGCATTACCCAGAAATCTGGAGCTTGATCAGCTAGGATATAATCTACGTCTCCTATGAGATGAGCCTTGATGTTTTCTTCAAATCGGGCGATGAGCATTTTTCGTGCTTCATCATATTGCATATAGTGGGCTTAGATAGATGATTTATAACATATTTCCAGCAACCTTGATAAAGTTCCAATATCTATTGCCCGTTGTACAATGTCAAACCGATGGCTCCACGAACGCAAAGACGAACACTACTACAACAAAGCCAAAGAAGAAGGCTACAGAAGTAGAGCATCCTATAAACTAAAACAGATACAGAACAAGTTCGGAATATTCGACGAAGCAGAAAAAGTACTTGACCTAGGCGCAGCCCCAGGCGGATGGCTACAAGTAGCAAGCGAGCACGTTGACGCCTATGATGGAAGAGTACTTGGTGTCGATCTTAGACCCATCAAACCATTGTATGCTGAGAACGTAGCCACTATTGTTGGTGATGTGCGTGACCTTGAAGTGCAGGAGGAGATACTCAATGCCTTTGAGGGAAAAGCCGACGTAATTTTGTCTGATATGGCACCTGATGTTATCGGTGAGTGGGATGTGGACCAGTTCCGACAGATACACCTCGCAAGAATAGCCCTTCGATTATGCGATAAACTACTCAAACCTGACGGATGGTTTGTAGTCAAGATATTCCAAGGCGGAGAACACAACAAGTACATCCGCGAGGTCAAGGACATGTTTGAGTATGTGAAAAACTTCAAACCAAGTGCAAGCCGGAAACAGAGCGCGGAACGATATATAGTAGCTCATAAGCTCAAACCAAATAGAAAGCTTCCCGGAGATTACCGTGAGAAGGAG
>JAHLLU010000012.1 GCA_020444005.1 archaeon | reverse complement strand
ACTAGTACCAAAGAGAGCTAGCTCAATATCATGCACTGCTAACGCGTTACCCGAAAGCAACGAATCAACATAGCCAAGCTCAATCATCTCCGCTAGATACGGCGCACCACCAGTATGAATTACAGCCGGACCTGCAACAACCACAATCTTACCTCCGTTTCCAGCCCTATCCTTGAGGCTCGCTGCGATCTCCTTGATTATACTGGTTACAGGTTTTTCAGGTGATACGTCACTGTTCATGAACTCGAATACGCCGACACCCTCGCGGGGGCGCTCAGGGTGCTTTATCTTGACGCCGCGTTGACCTACCACTACCTTGTCGCCTTTCTTCACGGCTGCAATGGGTTTACAGTAGGCTCGCTTGTTTTCCGGTTCTAGGATGATATGTTTGTCCATCATCTGGTTCTCTACTGTCACCCATTCACCGTTCATGTATACTGATGTCTCGTGGTTTGTGGTGCAGTAGAAATCATCCGGCAGCATCATATCACCGGGTGCCTCCTCGTATTCTACTTGTGGGGTCTCTGGGAGGGTCGCGCCTAGGCGAAGTACCTCCCTTATGAGTGTGTCTATCTGCTCCCTGCTATCTGCCATTAGCTCGATGCGTGTGGAGCTTGGGTCGTGTTTTCCTTTCCCGACATTGAACTCTAGGAACTCAAATTCTGCCTGATGATCCATTATGGTGTCTAGGACTTGTGATAGGATGTTAGAATCGATTAGGTGTCCGTGGAGTTCAATGACTTGAGAGTAGTGTTCTGAGTTTTGTCGGAATGCTATCCCTTGCCATCTCTTTCACCAAGGTATATTGGTTTGATGGGATGTGTGATAAAGGTTTTGTAGCTTTTTGTACTGCAGCCGGGTTGAGCCCCAACCCGCTGATCAATTTTAAACGTACATGAACCTAAACCAAGGTATGAACCTTTCAAAAACATGGAGTAAACCCGAGATTCTACCCATGAGAAAACGCTCAGAGGTAATCGATAAAGTAATCAGGGAACGCCTAGACGTCATACTCCCCCTCGCCATGCGTGAACAGGGTATCGATATGTGGCTTATCATTTGTCAAGAAGATGATCTAGACCCTGTCTACAAGACTATGATTCCCATGGATACTTGGTGTCCTATTCTTCAGATGCTGATATTCTATGACAATGGTGATGAGATAGAACGCATCAACCTCTCCTTCACAGACACAAAGGACTACTACAAGAAGCCGTGGGCGGGGAGAGTCCACCACAGAGAACAGTGGCAGATGATTGGCCACATCATCGAGGAGCGCGACCCAAAACGCATCGGCATCAACACAGGCTCTATACAGTGGGCCGCAGGGGGCCTAACACACAACCTCTACAAACAACTCGTAGCGGCTATCCCTGAGAAATATGTTGAAAGACTTGAATCAGCTGAGCCATGTGCCACACGATGGCTGGCAACCCTTACAGACACTGAAGTTGAACTATACGAGCATGTAGTTGAGACCGCCCACAATATCATAGCCGAATGTTATAGCAATAGTAGTATTACTCCCGGTGTTACCACAATCCGTGATCTAATCTGGAGATATTGGCAAATTTGTGCTGACAATGGGTTGACTGTAGCGTTTAACCCATACTTTGGAGTATTCAGGGAGGAATCCGCCAAGAAAAAATACGGAGACAACGACACAATCCAGCACGGTGATTATATACGCTGTGATGTAGGAATCGAATATCTTGGACTGATAACTGACCATCAAGAATGGTGCTATATCAGGAAACCCGGTGAAACCAATGCACCAGAATGGGCCAAGAAACTCATGGAAAAAGGAAACAAGCTGCAAGACTGCTTCATGACCGAGTTCAAACAAGGGCTAACAGGAGACGAGCTACTTGCCAACATATTAAAACGAGCAAGAGGTGAAGGGCTCCCCAACCCCAAAATATACAGTCACAGCCTTGGACACTTGCTACATGAACCCGGTCCATTGATTGGGCTCCCATGGGAACAAGAAACCAATGAAGGAAGAGGTGACGTTAAGTTAGAGTACAATTACGCATTCACCATGGAGCTATCAGTAGAGGACACAGTGCCAGAGTGGGATGCCCCAAGCTTCAGACTAGCCCTAGAACAAGATGTAGTTTACACAAAGGACGGTTGCCGACCAATAGATGGTCTACAGACAAAGTTCCATCTTGTCTAGCCACTTTTTATTATATTGTTCAGAAAAAAATGATAAATTTGTGGTTATCAAAAGTTATTATATAAATGTTTTAACTAAACAACATAGAGGCTTTAATTTGAAGACATATCAAAAAATTGCCACTTGGGCGGGGATTGTTCTCTCGCTTCTCGCAGTCGGGCTCATGTTCACAATACATTGGATGATGGGTGTTTTCGTAACTGCACTTGTGGTATTCGCTTATTTCTGGTGGAAACAGATGAAGGAAACTGGAGACAAGTATTTGAAAGATCTAGCGAAAGAGACAGGGCTCGCCTTCAAATCAGGGGGATTAGCCTTTGGAAATGTCTACGGTACATACAATGGATATGATTTCTCCATCAGCGTAACCAGTGATTATAACAGTGACAGCGGATTACTTGGGTTTGTATTATCTGATATGTTCCTAGAAAGCGCTATTGGAGTTATTACAGGCGTGGAGAACTTTACAATAGTCAAGCTAAAACATGGAAAAACAGTAGAACCATACGCAGTTGACAAAAGAACCTTCATAGATACACATGCAATCGTGTACATGCCTCCCGTTGGAGGCGCTGAGGGGTTACCAAGTCAATCAGTACAGGGCTTAATCAGGCAAATGGATCGCTTAGTGGCAATTGCCAACAAGCTCTAACACTTTGATCAGTTATTGATCACTTGTTTACAGAATAAATAACTGGGTTGATCACCCCCAGTAAAGCATGAAAGAATATGATTGAAGAGGATCACCTGTTTACACTTGAGGTGGATATCATACAGTTTGACCAAGACAGCGACAGAGTAGTGATAAATGGCTCTCTTGGAGATAAGATAGAGCCCCTTTACACTGGAAAAGATTTGATGTTTCAAGGCTCAGAAGCCAGCATCAGTCTTGAGTTGTCCCCAGAAGAAATCCAAGAACTAATCAAAAAGGTAACAGAATTAGCCCCTGAATTACCTTAAAATGTATCCAAACTGGAAAAAACTCATCAAATTAGCTTTGAAGCTTTTCGATAACTTCGCCAAGGGTCAAATGAACTAGTTTTTCAGCCTCTTTATAGTGTTCTCCACAGAACCACCCTGCATCAGGAGGATGCCCGACAATCCCTTCCTCTTTTACCCGTTTTTTAAAGGCTCTGCCTTCTGGTGTTTCCTTGAAGTATAGTAATCCGCCCTCCTTTGTGGGGTTGAAGTCTTTATTGCATATCTCGCAGATTGGTGGTCTCATGGGTGCAATTGGGTTGTTTTGTTATTTTTGGTCTTTGTTTTCTCGCGCGTTTGGGGTGTTTTTGGTTTGTTTTTTAATCGATGTTTGTGAATATTTGGTTTCATGTATTTGTATATTAGGCATATTAAGTATCTTGATGTTTCTTTTAGCTAAAATGTATATGTTTGGGGTTTGCGTCAAAGTGCTTATAAACCATAATGATGCGTTTTGAAGCAACCGAGACATAAGAAAATGTTTCAATACTTCAACTTCTATAATGTATTAATAACTTCACTAGGACCCCTACTGATGTTTAACTCAATTAATCAATTCAAAATAGAAAATAGCCAAAACTAGAAGGTAAACAAAAATTGCATGCTGAAAATTTGATTATACTCGTCTGTATGACATTATTACTTAGCTTCATAAGCAGTCTCATCTACAGGCTCACAAAAATACCCGACGTAATCTGGCTCATGTGCTTCGGAATACTGATGGGATCAGGACTCCACTACGTGGATAAAAACCTCTTCAACGAGCTAGCTCCACTGATGAGCATACTGGCTCTAAGCATCATATTGTTCGAGGCAGGCATCAACGTAGACATCATTACGCTCATAGATAACATGGGAAAAGCCACCGCGTTATCAGTAACCTCAATACTACTCTCAATAACCCTCATAGGAACCGTTGTTAGTTTGATACTGCCCAACGATTTTACCCTGCTTCAAGGGATGTTGCTAGGCTCTATGGTGGGTGGGACAAGCACTGTCGCGGTTTTCGGTATTATGAGCAGTCTCGATAAGAATGTGCCAAACCTTGGAAGTACCAAGATCATGCTTACTATGGAGTCCATCATCAGTGACCCCATCTGTATCATCGCCTCAATCACGTTATTGAAGATGATAATGCAGCCGGGGGTCAGTCTCAGAGACGGTGTAAGCGATATTGTAAGCACTTTCATCTTGTCATCGATACTTGGAATCTCGACTGGTTTGTCATGGACGAACATACTGAACAGGCTCAGAACTCATCCCTACACCTACATGATCACACTAGCTGTGCTACTGCCACTGTATATTCTAAGCGAGACCATTATTGGTGAAGGAGCAGGCGCCATGACCGCCCTCACATTTGGACTCGCAATCACAAACTACAGCTACCTAATGGAAAAACTTGGAAAACCCGGAAAAGTAAGGATAAATGTAAGAAAGTTACGTGAGTTCCATGAGGAAATAGTCTTCTTCATTAAATCATTCTTCTTCGTCTACATCGGCGTGGTTGTTACCCTCTCATGGAGATACGCTTTTGTTGGTTTCATGTTGGTGATTCTCCAGATGGCTATGAGGTATGGCTTAGTCGAGGTACTGGGAAAGACACTTCGATTCACACATGAAGAGACAGCCATTTCAAAGGTAGTCTATGCATCAGGACTACCAGCCTTCGTCATGAGCCAACTACCTCAACTATACGACCCGACTGGAGCAATTTTCTTAACACCAGGGCTTTATCCTGACATCTGCATGCCCATTGTTCTTGGGACTATCTTGTACAGTGGCTTGATTGGCCCATGGATGATTAACAACGCGCTCTCAGATGAAAAGATTGTAGAGCCCGAGGAACCAGTCATTGAGACACTGGTACCGGAGAAAAAATAGAAAACATTGTCTATTTCTTTAATACCTGCTTTATCAAATCAAGATCAAAGGGGATCAAGATAACGTCAAAGAAGGTGAAGAAACCCAAGTTCTCGCTATTAGGTGCACGCCAAGACGAGAAAATGGTAAAACTCGTAGACGAGACAGATAAGAAAACCTTAGCGGTCTGGGCTATTGATTGTGCAGAGAGGGTTTTGCCTTTTTATGAGGAGGATTATCCTAATGATTTCCGTCCCAGAAAAGCCATCGAAACACTCCAAGAATGGGTGGAGACAGATGAGTTCCACATGAGTGTAATCAGAGGCGCTTCACTTTCCTCCCACGCAGCAGCCCGCGAGGTGGGTGAGGATAACCCGGCTCGATCAGCTGCCCGTGCTGCCGGTCAAGCTGTGGCTACGGCGCATGTTCCCACCCATTCCATTGGAGCAGCGATCTATGCTCAGCAGGCAATACATCGTGCTAGTGATTTTCTTGATGCTGATAATAACGTGGAGATAGAACGGGTTTGGCAGATAAGGCATCTAGTTGAGTTAAGGAAAAATGAATAAGCTCATTTATTGAAAAAGCGGCAGTATCTTACTCTTGATTGGAAATTGACTAGTTGAGTCATATGTCCGGTATCTTGTTGAAGAAATCAAGAAACTAGTCCACTATAAAGCAGAGCACGGTTCATGTTTCTGGCATAGTTTACATACGCCATAGACGTCAACTCGTTGACCTGTTATCTTGAAGCCTCTTTTCTTCGCGATATTGGTGATTGATTCCTCAAGGCTTGGGTCCTCGACGTCTATGACCTTTCCACAGTGTTGACAGATCATATTGATGTGAAGACTAACATTGGGATCATAGCGTGTTGTACCATTCAATGTGAGTTCGTTGAGAAAGTTCATGTCCCTAAGTATGTGTAGTGTATTGTAGACTGTTGACAGGCTAACTGTTGGATGCAAACGTAGTACTTCCGCGTGGATAGTCTCTGCGGATGGATGGTTTTTGCTTCGTAGCACTGTCTGGGCGATGGCTATCCTTTGTGGCGTTGCCTTGTATCCTTGTTTTCTTAGTGCATCCACGATTCTTTGGTTTGTATCCAAATTTAACACGACTCATTATTAATTAGGAATAACTCTTAAATATTATGCATTTTCAGGTTTTACTTGATTTTAGGAGTATTAATTATGACAGATGAAAAGAAACCAATGATAACTTCAGGTGCTCGGGGAACATCAACCCGAGACTGGTGGCCAAACCAGCTAAACCTGAAAATACTACACCAACACTCCTCCAAGTCCAACCCCATGGGCGAGGAGTATAATTACGCTGAGGAATTCAAGAAACTAGACCTAGAAGCCGTGAAAAAAGACATCTTTGCATTGATGACAAACTCACAAGACTGGTGGCCAGCAGACTATGGTCACTATGGAGGATTATTCATACGCATGGCTTGGCACAGCGCAGGCACCTACAGAACAGGAGATGGCAGAGGCGGTGCAGGCTCAGGGTCACAGCGATTAGCTCCTCTCAATAGTTGGCCTGATAACGCTAACCTTGACAAGGCGCGTCGTCTGCTTTGGCCAATCAAACAGAAGTACGGTAAGAAAATCTCATGGGCAGACCTTATGATATTAGCAGGCACCTGCGCCATAGAGTCGATGGGTTTGAAGCCCTTTGGCTTTGCTGGTGGCCGTGAAGATGTCTGGGAGACTGAAGAGGATGTCTACTGGGGAGAAGAAAGCGAGTGGCTTGGAGATAAAAGATACTCAGGAGACCGCGAACTCGATAACCCTCTAGCCGCCGTCCAGATGGGTTTGATCTATGTAAACCCAGAGGGCCCAAACGGAAAGCCTGATCCAGTTGCTTCAGGCCGTGATATTCGAGAGACCTTCTCACGAATGGCGATGAATGATGAGGAAACCGTGGCGCTTATCGCTGGAGGACACACTTTCGGTAAGATGCATGGCGCAGGTGATCCTAAACATATGGGCCCTGAGCCAGAGGCAGCAGGAATCGAAGAGCAGGGTCTTGGCTGGAGAAATACACTTGGTACAGGTAAAGGCGATGATACAATCACCAGTGGCTTGGAAGGTCCATGGACACCCAACCCAACCAAATGGGATATGGGCTACTTCGATATGTTGTTCGGATATGACTGGGAGCGTACAAAGAGCCCAGCAGGCGCACATCAGTGGATACCCAAGAATCTAGCCGAAAAGAACTACGCGCCAGCCGCTCACGATCCATCAAAGAAGGTATCTCCGGTAATGAGCACAGCTGATATGGCGTTAAAGATGGACCCCATCTATGAGCCAATTGCAAGACGATTCCACGCACACCCTGAAGACTTTGCAGATGCTTTTGCTAGGGCTTGGTTCAAGCTTACACATCGTGATATGGGGCCAAAAACCCGGTATCTGGGTCCTGATGTTCCCGATGAGGATATGATATGGCAAGACCCCATACCAGAAGTTGATCACAAGCTAGTCGATGAGAAAGACATCGCATACCTTAAGCAAAAAATACTAGCATCCGGGCTAGGTGTCTCAGAGCTAGTCTATACTGCATGGGCAGCTGCATCCACTTTCCGTGGCTCTGACAAACGTGGAGGAGCAAACGGTGCACGTATTCGTTTAGCGCCGCAAAAGGACTGGGATGTAAACCATCCAAAGCAGTTAGAAAAAGTGCTCAAGACCCTTAAAGGAGTCCAGAAGGAGTTCAATAATGCGCAGAAGGATGGAAAGAAGGTTTCTCTCGCTGACTTGATTGTTCTAGGTGGATGTGCAGGCGTTGAGCAAGCAGCTAAGAACGCGGGTCACATTGTGAAGGTTCCATTTACGCCGGGGCGTATGGATTCATCACAGGAACAGACTGATGTTGATTCATTCGCAGTATTGGAGCCTGTTGCAGATGGTTTCCGTAACTATCTAAAACAGAAATACGCTGTGACCGCAGAAGAGCTATTGGTTGACCGTGCACAACAGTTGACATTAAGCGCTCCTGAGATGACTGTTCTCGTTGGCGGTATGCGTGTCTTGAACGCTAACTTTGGTAAGTCCAAGCATGGCGTTTTCACAAATAGCCCAGAGAGCCTCACAAATGACTTCTTCTTGAATCTACTCGACATGAGTACCGAGTGGAAGAAATCATCAGAAGATGAAGACGTTTTCGAGGGTTATGACCGCGAAACAGGCGAACATAAGTGGACCGGCACACGTGTCGATCTAATCTTCGGTTCAAACAGCCAGCTTAGAGCCATCGCAGAGGTCTATGGAAGCTTAGATTCGGAGGAAAAGTTCCTGAATGACTTTGTGGCGGCTTGGGACAAGGTTATGAACCTTGACCGTTTCGATCTTCGGTAAGCAACTATCCCTTTTTTCCAATTTTTTCTATGATGATTGTAAAACTATTAGGAGAATAATAACAGGCTCAGAGCCATAACCATCATACCCGCTATAAGTCCATAGATGGCGATATGATGTTCACCATATTTCTCGGCAGTAGGCAGCAACTCGTCCAACGATATGAAAACCATGATCCCAGCTACGGACGCGAATAACAAACCGAACAAGACACCACTGAGATACCTGTATAGGAATATATAGCCAACAAGGGCACCAATTGGCTCAGATAACCCCGAGGCAAAGGAATAGAGTAACGCTTTTTTCCTATCCAAAGTCGCATAGTAGATTGGCACAGCTACCGCTATCCCCTCTGGGATATTGTGTATAGCAATGGCTATAGCTATGCTTACGCCGAGGCCTGGGTCTTGTAATGCGCTTACGAATGTAGCGATTCCCTCTGGGAAGTTGTGTATCCCGATAGCTAGTGCCGAGAATAAACCCATTCTCATGAGGTCTGTCGTATCCGCTTTCTCAGGACAGTCCATATCATCAAGGCTACAGAGTTCGTGAGGATTGTCCGCAGCTGGGACAAGTCTGTCGATTAAACCAATTATCGCCATACCTACAAAAAACGCGATGACTGTATACCAGTATCCGCGAGTAGCGCCGAGATCAGACGTTAAAGCATCTTTTGCTTTCGCGAATATTTCGACCATTGAGACGTATATCATAACCCCTGCGCTGAAACCTAGTGAGGCGCTTAGAAACTTTGGATTGATCTGTTTATAGACGAAAGCTATGATACTTCCAATGCCTGTAGAGAGCCCAGCGAATAAAGTCAAACTGAAAGCGAACAAGACTGCTGAGACTGCCATATACATACATTGATACAAGGTTTATAATGAGTTATTCTTACAGACCTAATCTCAAAATCATCATATAGAGAAAAATAGCTCCTATAAAAAAAAAAGAAAAAAAGTAGGTATCTAAGCTAATGCTTATTTTCTACTCTGGATGATAGCCATCTCAGCGGCGTTAACCAACTGATATGCTATTGGAGAGGCAGTAAGACCCGGATGCGTACCTGTCTGGAACTGAGCAATATCATCAGCGGTCATCCTATGCATGATACACGCGCTAATAGCATTAATTAACTCTCCAGCACTCTTTGCGCCAGACGCTTGTCCCCCAAGAAGAACCTGTGTTCCAGCCTCAAAAACCAGTTTTACTTTCAATGGGGCCATGCCTTTCATTCCTCCCGGATGTCTATTAGGGCTATTTGCTTCCCCTACTATCACATCATATCCTTGAGACCTTGCTTGATGCTCAGTCAAGCCTGCTCCACTAAATGCGTGGTCGTTTAACATAGTAGAGTAGACGCCTATGACTCCTGAGTTCATCCGTCTTGTCTGGAACAAGTTTGATGCAGCGATACGTGCTTCGGTTGTGGCAATTGATGCAAGCTTCAGTTTTGATGGCTTTCCATCAAAAAAGGATACTTTTTCAGCACAGTCTCCACAGGCATAGATATCTGGGTCACTTGTCTGCATGTATCTGTTGACTGCTACGCCTTTTGTTGGCCCCAGTTCAAGTCCAGCCATTTTTGCAAGCTTTGTATTTGCGGTACATCCTATTCCAAGAATGACCATGTCTGCGGGGATCTCTTTTCCACTGGAGAGTTTGACTTTTTCTACAGAATGATCTCCTAGGAAAGCTTCAGCGGTTTCTTGTTTGAGTATATTTACTCCTTCATCTATCAAACACTTTTCCGCCTCTGTTGAGAAGCCCTCATCATAGGGTGATCTTAGGCATCTGTTGGATCTTGCTAGAATAGTGATGTTGATGTCCCTATTCTTCTTGCATTCTTCAGCTAACTCCACGCCAATAAAGCCGCTTCCAAGTATCACCACGTTTTTTGATCTATCCAACTCTGAGATCATTTTCTGTAGATGTGTCACATCTTTTTTGATTGCGTAGACTCCTTGCTTATCGGAACCAGGGATTGGAGGAGATAATGGCTCTGATCCTGTTGCTATCACTAAGCGATCGTATTTGGTTTTTTCTCCTTTCTTTGTTGTGATTGTTTTTGACTCTGTATCGATGTTGGTTACTTCATCTATTAACAGTTCAATTCTATTTTTTTCTAGCGCCGCGTCTGGAATGAGGTTTTTATTACAGCTTCCCAGTGTTCCAAAGATGTATGGTATCCCACATGGGATCAATACTTCTTTTTCTTTTCTTATGACTAGAACGCTTTTGTCTGGATAATGTCTTCGACTAGTTATTGCAGCTGTTAATCCAGCTGCGCTTCCACCGATTACTATAACGTCTGCTGTTTTCAATTTAAGCACGCCTAAATCAGTATAATCCCGTGTAGCAGATATTTATACATAATGAAAAAATATGTAACAATATGCTACAAATAATTCTAAATAATGTCAAAATATAAAAAAAATGACTTGTTTTTTGTAAAGTATGCCAAAGTCGTTTTTGAGGCGTTTGTGAAAGAAAACATAATGTTCCTGAAAATCAGATACCATATTTTATCACCTCTTTATAATACTATTCTCCATGGGAGCGAAACCAAGAGCCAAAAGACCCATAGAAATAGACTTGTTCGCTCTAGGTTCCCAGATAAATAAAACCAATGATTTCTTGAGAAGCTTAACCTATGCCCAATACCTTTCTGAGCTAGTTAAACGAGAATCCCATCTTGAGATTACAGCGCCACCAGATTCTGATGTTGTTTGGTTCAGGTATGTCTTCGATGGTGTTGATGAACAGGACCTTGCTGGGATAAACCGTATTATATTGTATGAGCTTTGGGCAATGGAAAACAAGATGATACTTGAGGACAGGGTAATGGGAAAATACACTTTGAAAGCCTGTGAACTAAGCAAGTTATCTGTTTTCTCCGATCTTGATATCCTAGTAGAACAGATAACCTCAATTGGCGATGTACTCGTCAGAGAATATCTCTAACCAAGCCTCATAATTAAAAAAGAATATTAGAAACTAATCTAGTCTTTCTGTTTATTAAATTTAATACAAGAAGCTTTTTCTGGATTAATTATTCCTATTTATTTTTCTATTTCAGAGTTAGTTTTACGAATAAATAATCCTTTTAATTGTTTTGAGCTAGTGACATCGACTCCATATTGGAGAAAATAGAAACAAGGAGAGTATTAGAAAATAAAAATTAAAGAACAATTGACGATGGTATTCGGAATATCCCTAATCTTAACAATGGTGCTATCCGGATACTTCATCAAATTCTCTGGAGACGTCGAAAATGGGCTTGAAGACCTCCATGCATACGAAGAGACAATCGCGGTAGAGCTGGAGAACTTTAAGGATGTCGAACTTGTGCTCCTAAATGATGCCTGGGAGATTAAGTGGCTTGATGAGGTTTTAACTCACACAGTAGCCAGATACATTCAATCAGGTGGTCAAGAGTACTGGGATGTCAGATATCAACAGCATGCAATACTTCTAAGCGAGGCTTTCAACAGCTCAGAGGATATTGCAACAGAGGCGGATTATGCTATTCTTGGGAACGTTCAGGAGGCTCATGACACATTATCTGGCTATGATAATCAGATTCGCGCCTTGGTTCTTGAAGCATCAAGCAGCAAGGACATGGATTATCGTGAAGACAAGTACGAGGAAGCTATGAGCATCTTGTATGGTGACTATCAGGTTCAGAAGGCGATATACTCAGGCGGCATGAAAGAGTTCTTTGAACAGCAGCAGGACCGTCTTGATTCAAGCATTACTGAGAAGATTGAGCAGGCAACTATAGGTATGGCGAAGGCAGAGTCACTAATTGATCAAGCTAACACTGGCAGAAGAACCGCGATAAGTCTAATTGCAGGGATTGTAGCGGTAAATCTGGCTCTAGGTTACAAGTTCTCAACTTCGCTCACATCAAGGATCATGAGACTGAAGGAAATATCCGACAAACTCAGTATCGGTGAGATTGACGGCTTGAACGTAGATGTAAGCGGCGACGACGAGATCGGTGAGCTAGGCGAAGCCATGAAAGGCGTGGTTGCAGCCATGGAAACAATGATCACAGATCTTGAGCATGAAGCCGAGTACGATGTACATCCTAGTCTTGACGCTGTAAATGAAGTAGAAGTGAGGTAATCAAAATGGCCCAAAAACTCCTTTCATATTTTGAGAAAGCAAAACAAAAAGGAGGCATTAGTGCAAAGGTAAAACTCGCCATGATTACCAAAATATCCTCGACGCAAGCAGCAAGCCTTCCGGACTCACCTGATAATATCGCGATATTCGAGACTGCGATAGGTCAGTTGTAGTCCAATTTTCTTTCCCCTTTTTTATTTTGATTAATCTTTCTATGTGATAATTATACTGGTAATCTAGTCAAAACGACTGGTTCGGGGAAGCTAGTTAATTTGTGACACGTCTGATAATGCCTGTAACAAAGTTCAACGCGGGTACCTGTTCCACATATTCTCTATAAGGTTCACCGAATTTCTCAATCAATCGTCTATCCGCGGAGTCAACTTCTGATGCATAGACTATTGAGGCAATCACTCCAGCAACAACACTATGTGAGTGCTGAGAAATCAGCATCATTCCGAGACAGATGAGAACCCCCGCGAGAAACTGAGGATGTCTTACGATGCTATAGACGCCTGTTGTAACGAGTTTTGATGTATTCATGTAGCTCTGGTTTTCGGGTATTCCGCCTTTTTTCTTGAACTCGTATATTGGGAGCCAACCAAAGAGCGCGGATATCCATAGAACCAGCCACCCTAGGTTTGTTATCCACGCCATTCCTAGGCTATTATAGAATCTCCATGATAGATAGAACTGGTATAGCATCAGGGGCGTGTATATGGCGGCTCTTGCTATGTCCTGTCGCTCCATCATGTAAATGTCTCAGGTCTGGTATATCTTGATTTATGAAAAAACGCGATAGTAACAGTTTGTGAGTATCTTTGATGATTGTCACTGTTGATTATACTAGTTGAGTCGAGGTTATAAGCAGAAAATCGATGCAATTCTTGATGAAAATGATGACCCAACAAATATTCCACCACGGAAACATGGGAAAAGATGCAGAATCAAACAATATTGATGAAAAGATCGAAGAGTTGACCCGTAGCGTCGCACAGGTCTACAAGTACGAGCTACTTACAACCAACCAGTACCTTCAGCAAATGGAGCTTGTACTGGAAATATTTAACGAACTTTCAACCCATCTGGCAGACTAAAAAAATAAAACTCGAAGGTTCACTTTTTCTAAACGCCTCCTGCTAGTCCACCAGCGATCTTAATCAGAAAAGGTATTAACATGGCGCATCTATTGATGGAATACTTTATCATCACTTCTCCTTTACTCTAGTTTGATGAAAAATGTATGAGTACAAGTTCTATCGAATCAATCTTCAAGCATCCTTACTAAGATCCAAAAAACCCGTCATGGACTATCATGAGATAATCAGGGACCATGCAAAGCAGGGCTGGAGACTGGTTCAGATATTCGCTCCAACTGTCTCTATAATGGATGGCGGGACATCAGAATACTTTGAATTGATCTTTGAGAAAGAAACCAATTAACCACACTACTTGAAGAGGTATCTAAACTTCTTCAAGTCAATTTTACCGTCCACTACCTCAACACCTTCATCTCGCAGCATACTGATCTTTTCCTCGACAGCGCCTTCGGCTCCCCCTCTAAAGTTGCCTATGTTTCCATCTGATTTGATGACTCTATGGCATGGGACTTGTGGTGCGCAGGGGTTGTTTTTCATGGTGGTGCCTACTGCTCTGCTTGCGTAGGGAGAGAATCTCTTGTCTCTGCGTGAGAGTTCTTTTGCTAGGTCTCCGTAGGTTGTTACTTTTCCTTTTGGTACTTCTGCGAGTATTCTGAGTATGGCTTGTTGGTATGTGCTTAGTTTTGCTAGTTTCTCCTCATCAGCTTGTGTTAGTTTATACATCTTCATTTTCTCAACAGTGATTCCATTTATTATCATTTCCTACTAGAACTGAGTACGGATGAGTGAAACTGATAGATGTGTTTCTCCTATTTCCTTAAAAAAGGGGTTATTTTTTCGCCTATTCCACAAAAAAATAAAATACATCTAACAGGCCCTTGAATAAAGGTGTAATAAATGAACATCCTTCCCTTGTTTACTACAATCGTTGCTGGCGCCTTCACCTATAGTCTATGGAAACAGTACCGTGAAAGGAAAAAGATACATCAGCTACTTTGGACCCTTGCCATGCTTTTCTACGCGGTAGCAGCTCTAATGGAGTTCCTGATGAACGCTGATCTGTTAGGTCCCTCCGTATTGGCTTTCAAGGTATACTATGTATTGTCTGCGCCGTTGGTGGGTATGCTGGGGGCTGGAGTTGTGTATCTGTTAGCTAGGAAGAGGATAGCTGATGTCTTTACAGGCTTAATGGTTGTTCTTAGCCTCGCGTTACTGGTAACTGGTTTTATGGAGCCAATAGACCAACAAGTTCTTGTTGAGGCGTTTCAAGGACCCCTGGGAGAGGCTTTCCATGATGCAGTTCACGCATATCCGATGAGTGTTCGCAGATACGCGATTATTATCAATATCGTTGGTGGACTGGTGTTAATTGGTGGAGCCCTATGGAGTTATATCAAGGACAGAAGGAGAACCTATAATCTCTGGATTTTCCTCGGTGGGTTGATGCCTATGATTGGTGGCAGTGCATTGGGTTTTTTCCATGAACCAAATCTATTCTTTGTTTTTGAGTTGATCGGCACCATCTTACTGTATTGGGGTTTCATACTGAGTGATAGATTCATCAAAGGCCGTGAAATGATTATCAAAGATAGACTAAACCATGACTCAACTTAACCATGGTATTTTCACAAAAAAGTGGAGTAGAGTGTTTAGACTGTTTCTTTCGTCTTGATTTCGTCTAGACGTTTCTTGAGGGCTGTAAGTTCCTCTTCCACGTATTTCATCTGAGCCTCAAGATATGCGCGTTCTTCCGCAGGTGGGTAAGGTATTGATGCCCTTGTGATGGTCTCTGTGGGGTATGTCCCATAGTAGCTTGGGTTTGACCACCACCATCTTGGTAACCATGGGAATCTTGCACATCTTGATGGGTCACCATAATATCCGTATCCCGCGCCTACTCCTCTACCGTAGCCAAGACCGTATCCACGTCCATATCCTAGTCCTCTTCCGTATCCGCCTCTAAATCCCATTTTCTTTCTCCTTCTGTGTTTATGCACAGAACTCATTTTGTGTTATCGCACAAAAATATATAAGTATTGTGCAATGGCACAAAATAGCATTGGTAATTTACTATGTATGGAAAAACAGTACTATACATCCATACTATCCTTGTGGAGTTAGTTTTTATAGTTAATATGTATATGGAGAATGTGTTTTGTGGTAGGATTTTATTAAATTATACATCGTAAACATAGACTAGATTAATTGTAATACTTGATAAATGATATAAAAGCTGTTTTTGATTAGAGTATCATGTCTATTGAAGAGTATGTTGAGCGTGTGTGGAAACATTATGCTTCAATTGAAGAAGAAACATATGGTATAAAAACGCCGTCAATGCCATTGATCTACCATGGGGATTACTCCCAATACAAGGACTCAGTACTGAAAATCGTTACAGCTGGACTGAACCCACCAAGTAACGAGTTTCCAGACAATAATCCCTCAATAAGATTCAAAGAACTAGACCAATTCTATGGAAAGGAGACCCTAAACGAGTATGAAACCCTAGAATATCTGGGCTCTCTGGACTCGTATTTTAGGAGAAACAGTAACCCATGGTTTGATAACTTCGAGCCTGTATTGAACGGGATAAACGCCAGCTATTATGGGGTTATGGAGAGCACTGCTCTTCACACTGAGATGCTGTCTCCGTTATCAACGGTAGTGAGTTGGTCCAAGTTTCTTGACAAGTATCCATCCCATGTGATTGATGAGATTGTAACAAACGGTCACGCCTTATGGCTTGAACTGATGAATATACTGCAACCAGACATCATAATCACCTCATTAGGTGAAAAATACAGGAAAAACATATTCAACATCCAGAACCTAAACTGGCGAAGAATCGAAAAGATAACCAAAAACACCAGCGGCGGAGAAAGAAAACGCCCATACGAGGTATACTGCACCATTGGATTGCTTAGCTGTGGGAAAAAGTGTCTGCTAGTTTTTGGTGATCGAAACGTTGTGCCCTTTATGGTATCTGAGGAACAGAAAATAGAACTAGGCTCCAAGCTATTCCATCTGATGAACGGCATCTATCGTTCAAGAAAAGAACCAGCCCCCACAGATACTCCAAAGAAAATCATCATGAAAACACTGCACTAAACTAGATTCTATCTGGTTACTTCTTTTCTCCCCTAAGAAGCCCATATAATAGGGTTCCATAGTGTTTCCCATCCTTGATCTCTGCATCTCTTAGGTGACCTTCCTTAACGAATCCTAGCCGCTTGGCTAACTGGTAGCTTCTGGTGTTCGTGTCACTGGTTTTCGCTATCACCTTATGGGCATTCAACTCATCGAAAATGAACCTGATGCAAGCCTCTGATGCTTCAAAGGCGAGACCTTCTCCCTCATGACCTTTGTCAATGAACCAGCCGATCTCGAAACACGGAACATCCCAATTATCGGGTTCAATCCATATCTCCCCAATATACTCATCCCCAGCCCATACACCAGCTACAAACCGTTCTCGCTTCGCCCACTCAGCCCGGTGTTTTCTGGCTTTCACCTCTGCTTCTTCTTCCGATTTGAGACCCGCAACATCATCTGCGATTCCTTTGAGATGTTCTCGGTTGTTATTTCGTTCCGCCAAGGCGTAGATGGGTACCCCGTCACCGTTTCTGTATCTTCGGATTGTGGTGTGTTTTGTTTGTATGGTTTCTGGGATGTCTTTGATTAGGTACTGGTCTTTGAGGTTCATTTCTGTTAATAGGGTCTTATGAGAAATGAAGTTTGTCACTATTTCTTGTAGATGAACTCGATTACGTGTTCTTCCCCGAATTCTTCAGAGACATGTATTACGCGATTGAACTCCGCCCGTGTAAAGCCAATAGGTTGGAGTATATCTTCTATTTCATCAACCG
>JAHLLU010000011.1 GCA_020444005.1 archaeon | reverse complement strand
GGTGTATCTGATGGAGAAGAATATATCCGGGAGATAGCTCGCGCAATCAAGGACAAGACCGTGGTCTATTATCTTCAGCAATTTGATAATCAGGGAGACGTATTAGACCCTGAGTTAAAGAAAAAAGACCCCACAGAGAAGGAATTATTGATTAAACTCGCTAATATAGCATTAGAGGAAGGCGTAACGCCTGTCTACATTAAGACAAGATTCGATGGACTGGAGCAGATAAAATGAGCACTAAAAGAAGATTACTATTAATCACAGGCATGGCTGGCTCAGGGAAAACCACCCTAGCCGAACTACTCAGAGAAAAAGACTACAAAGTTTTCACAATGGGAGATGTAATCCGTCACGAGGTTCGAATGCGGAACCAAGAACCAACCCCAGAGAACCTTGGCAAGATGGCTGAAAACATAAGGAAAACAGGGGGCGACGCGGCGGTAGCCCAGAGATGCATCCCTCTTATAATCGGTGAGCCAAATAACCGGGTAGCAATTGACGGCATCAGAAGCCTCGACGAGGTGGACACCTTCGCTGAAGCCTTTGATACCTATTTGATCACTGTTCACGCTTCCCCTGATACGCGTTATGATCGTCTCAAGAACCGGGGTAGAAGTGATGATCCACCGAACCGGCAAGTGTTTAGAGTCAGGGATCGACGTGAACTTGGGTTTGGAATGGGGAACGCCATCGCGTTAAGCGACTATATCATAAACAATGATAACGGCGTCGATAGCCTTGAAAAGGAGCTGGATAAGCTGCTCAGGAAACTGAGATAATGACCAGCATAAAGATTAAGGCACAGTTACAGCCCACGGAAGACCCTGAGAAAGTAAAAAAAGCGATACATAACCTGTTCGGCAATATTCCGTTAAACCACGACAAGGAAGAATCGTTAATCACAGCGAAACTCAAAGAACCTGAAAGCCTCAGAGACTTTAGATCAAGAATCGCTCAAGACCGAATAAGAACCACATTAAACAATACACTAACCCGTTGGACAAAGGAAAACTACCTAAGTTTCGGGTTGAACCGACAAGCTGCCTACGCTGGGCATGTTTCTCTAAACTTAACCAACGAGGACCCCATGGGGCCTATACAGGTTCAGATTAGGGGCGACATTGAGCAAGTAATCACTTTTATCTGTAAATAATAGCAATAATGGTATTTACAACCATTATAAAAGCAACATTGTACAATAACCCGGACGAAAATCATATATTATTACATTTAGATTGGTTATAGATTCCCAGTGTGCTCAAAAACAACCATAAAAATGTGGAGGGGTGTATCATACATAGATTGACGCAGCTGGGGTTAGTCTAAAAAGGGCAGTGAAAAAATGGCCAGAATATTACTAATAGGGCTCGCAGGAGACAGCGGATGCCAAGTAGCCGCCGTAGGGCTCCACGAGACGCTAATAGAGGTGCTTGCGGCAAACGAGCTCATCTATGCACCTACTCTTATCGATGCTAAGGAGATACCAGATAAAATTGACGTAGCTATCGTAGAGGGCGGGATCAGAAATACCCACGAAGAGGAAGTCATAAAGGAGATACGTGAAAAATCAGGTGTTGTCATCGCGCTAGGCGCATGCGCCGCCTTCGGGGGTATCCCCGGGCTCGCGAACCTCAAACCGGGTCCCGAGCTTATGAACACTATCTACAATAACTGGAGAGGAACCGATAAGGGTACTATTCCAACTCACCTTGTTTCACTAGATGAGCAGCACCCTATCAAGGACTTTGTGAAGGTTGATTTCATCATACCCGGTTGCCCCCCAGAGGTAACAGACATCGCATACACATTAACAACCTTGCTGAGCGGAGAGATACCAAAGTACAACTCGACGCAGGTATGCGATGACTGCCCAAAGGAAAGACTCGGCGTATATGAGCCAGAGCTCAAACGAATACATGAGGAGATACCAGACCCAGACAGATGCCTACTTGAGCAAGGCTTCTTCTGTATGGGTCCAGCCACTATGGGTGGCTGCGGAGCACCCTGCCCCACGAGTGGAAACACCTGTGAGGGGTGCCGTGGAGCATGTCTTGATGTAACTGATCAGGGTATGGCGATGATTGACGCCATGACTGGGTTACTAAACCAGCTAAAGGATGAGTTCAGCGTCGAGACCTATGTTGGCCAATTATACAGATTCACATACGCTGAGTCTATTCTCAGCGAGATAGCTAGGAGGCGAAACAAGTGACCAAAGTAGAGATAGACCCACTAACAAGAATCGAGGGAATGGGCAAGATCAAAGTAGAAGTAGAAAACAATGAACTAAAAGACCTGAAATTCCAGATCACAGTCGCCCCCCGGTTCTTCGAGTACCTACTAACAGGAAAAAGAGCAGAAGAAGCACCAAGACTAACTCAGAGAATCTGTGGAATATGCTATGTAAGCCACCACCTCGCATCAGTCAAAGCCATCGAAAACGCATGGGGCGTAACCCCCACAGAAACAGCCATCAAACTCAGACGATTGATGAACGCAGGCGGCTACGTCACAAGCCATAGCCTCCACAGCGCCTTCCTAGCGGTACCAGACCTTATTGGATTACCCGAGGATGGACGCAACTTCATCGCTTTGATGGGCAAGTACCCTGAGATCGGTAAAGCTGCGTTGAAGATTCACGCCTATGGTAACAAGGTGGTTGAAGCATCGGGTGGAAGAATTGTTCAAGTAGTCACATCAGTACCCGGCGGACAGACTCTCGCTTTGAAGGAGGAGCGTAGGAGAGAGCTTCTGGAAGAAGGAAAAGAAGTATTGGAACTTATGAAGGTCTACGCCGATTTCGTGTTTGATGTTTACGAGAAAGATTCATTGGTTTGCAGCCAGTTCCCAGACCTAGAGACCAACTTTATGGGTTTGGTCAATGGACCAGACGACCACTATGATGTCTATGATGGTAAAGGGCGCATCATCTCAGGTACAGGAAAAGAAGTCGCCAAATTCGACACCAACTACTATTACAACTATATTCAAGAGGCTGTCTGGGAGCACAGTAGTACAAAGGTACCCTACTATAAACCCGAGGGAGTAAACGGAAACCTCAGAGTAGGACCACTAGCCAGACTCAACGTAGCAAGCAAGCTACCATGGCCAGTAGCACATGAATACGAGGAAAGATACCTCAAACTATTCCCAAGACCATGCCTACAGGTACAAGGCTTCAACCTTGCAAGAATCCCCGAGCTAATCGCGGGACAGGAGGAAGTACTCCAGATGCTGGAAGACCCACAGATTACCTCCACAGACATAAGAAAGCCTGTGAAGAGTAGAGGTGGAGAAGGGGCCACATTTGTTGAGGCTCCAAGAGGTGTATTGACACACCATTATGTAATCGACGATAATGGTTTGATCAGGTACGCTAACATCATGGCGCCGACAACCTACAACCACCCCTTAATCCAACATGACCTGTACGCAAACGCCAAGATATACGCCTCAGAGTTCGCTGACGAGAAGAAGCGAGCAGAAGCATGCTGGAGACTGGAAAAAATAGTAAGAGCCTATGACCCATGCACAAGCTGCAGCGTCCATATGGTCGATTTTGACCTGAAAGTGGATGGTAAAATGGTCGAGGTAAAGGGGGTTTCTTAGATGACTAAGGTAATTTTCTGTACATGCGGCGACGCATTGAAAGATAAAATAGACTACAAGGCATTATCTGCATATGCGCATAACCTTGAGGGTGTAAAAGAAACAATCACAATGAAGGCGCTCTGCACCACAGGTGACAAGGATGCATTGGTCAAGGCGATGAAAGGCGGGGAAAGACTAGTTGTATTCGCCTGTACGAGAAGCGTTTGCAGTAAACCCATCGAAATCGCCATGAAAACGGCTGGATTACCCGAGGATAACTATGTCCTGGTGAACGCCAAAGAGCAGATCGCGTATGTTCATCTCGACAAATCAGAGGCGACCCAGAAAGCCAAGATGCTGTTGAAGGCAGCTGTAGCCAAGGTCAAGGCCGCACAGCCACTAGAAACCATGACCTATGAGCGATCTAATGAAGCACTCGTTGTCGGAGGCGGGGTAGCTGGGCTTACAGCGGCATCAGAGCTAGCTGATCAAGGCTTCAAGGTTCATGTAATCGAGAGGAGCCCAGCAATCGGCGGCGCAATGTCACTAATCAGTAAGACCTACCCAGAAGAGGATTGTACAATGTGTCTGCGTGGTCCAAGGATGATCGAGTTACTTACAAAACCCGGCATTGAGTACCATGTAAGCAGCACAGTAAAAGAAGTAGAACGAACCCCAACTGGATTCAAGGTAACATACTCAAAGAAACCAGTAGAACTTGACCTATCAGCCAAGAAAGGCAAGGGACAACCAGTAGAGATTATTCCCAACGCATCCGGAAAATATGATTTAGTATACAGTGATGGACCTACAAAGGCACAGTTAAAGCATGTTGTCAACAGCAAATGTGGAAACTGTACAAGCGTCTACCCAGCAGCATTGATGAACATCATGGAAGAAGCTGGAGACAAGACCATCGAGGTAGGCTCCGTTGTACTAGCAACTGGTTTTGAGGACTTTGATCCCAGCGGTATCCCCAAGTGGGGCTACGGATTGGACAACGTAATCACCCAGTACCAGCTAGCAAGACTACTTGACCCATTCGGACCAACAGGTGGAACCGTAGCGCGTCCAAGTGACGCCAAGGCACCAAAGAAAATCGTGATGGTTCAATGTGTCGGAAGCCGAGACCAAGAGTATCAGTCATATTGTAGCAAGTATTGTTGTATGGCGGCGATAAAACATGCTGGCGTGATTAAGAGCCAGCGTGATCCATCAGCCGAGATCACTGTACTCTACCGGGATATCAGGGCAAGCGGATATGGTTTCGAGTCACTTTACAATGACACCAAGGAAATGGGCGTCAACTTCATCCATGGAGACATCGATAATGTTTCTCCACAGGGTGATGGACTAGGCATCACCTACACTGACGGAATGGGGAGAACCAAGACACTAGACGCAGACATGCTTGTGCTTAGTACAGGCATGAAGCCAAGCAAAGGCTCAGAGGAACTAGCAGAGTTATTCAATGTCGAACTGACCGACTCAGGATTCTACAAGGAGATAGACGAGAAGGTAGCAAACATCACCACAAGGGCACCCGGCGTATTCATCGCTGGAACCGCTACAGGTCCCAAGAACATCCCAGACAGCATCGCACAAGCAGGTGCAGCTGCTTTCATGGGAGCCAACTATATGCGGACACACTTTGAGAAGAAGGTAAACCACCCAGTAGTGAATGAGGATAACTGTGGAAAGTGTGGAATCTGTAGAAGCGTCTGCCCATACGATGCAATCACAATCCCAGAAGACGGATTCCCAGAGTTTGACCCACTACTATGTCAAAGCTGTGGACTCTGTGTAAGCAGTTGTCCAACAAGAGCATTAAACACACCAAGCTTTGGCTATGATGTAATCGATGCACAAGTAGAAGCAATATTATCCGAGAAACAGGATAAGCCAATCGTACTTGGCTTCATCTGTGATGACTGTGGCTACAACCTGATGGACACGGCTGGATTCACAAAATCCACATACAGCAGTAGTTTTGTACCGGTCTATGTCAACTGCATGAGCAATCTGAGTCTCAGAAACGTCTTAAACGGCGTCAAGAAAGGCGCAGACGGTGTCATGCTTGTAGGCTGTGTAAAAGAGCGCTGTCACTTCCTGAAGGGAGATAGGCGTATCAAGGGACAGATGGATATCATTGCTGACTTCTTCAAGACAGCGAAAATCCACACACCAATCAAGGTGCTAGAGTCCAGTGGTACTATGGTAAGCCAATTCACCACGGAATTGGGTGAATTGATGAAAAAGGTGGAGGAGGCATAACGATGAAGGTAGGAGTAATAATCAGCCCATGGGGAACAAGCCCCGACACAGGAGCAAAAATCGGCGGACTAGCAGTATACGCCGAGACACTACCAAACGTAGTAGCGGTAGACTCAGGATACTATGGTCCAACAGACAAAGACCTAGAGAACTTCAAAAAATGGATTACTACAAATAAAGTAGATAGAGTCGTTTTCGCCTCATGCCGCCCAAGAATCTTCAAGGAAGCATACAAACACGCAGCAATTGACGTTGGAATCAACAAATACCTAATCGAGGTAGTTGACATCAGTGAGCTATGCAGCGCAGAAACAGAAAACGAGCTAATCGCTGAGAAATCAAAGATACTACTCAGGGCTGCGGTAAACCGCGTCACAAGCCTAGAAGAGATCAAGGTACAGAAGATACCTGTCGAGCAATCAGCGCTGGTTATCGGCGGTGGTCTAGTAGGCATGGAGGCAGCCACAAGGCTAGCTGACATGGGTTATGATGTTCATATAGTCGAGAAACAGCCATTTATGGGCGGTAAAACACCACAACTTGGTACCTGCTTCCCATCCATGGATTGTGGAAACTGTATCATGCCATTCGAGGGTGAACTTCACCGACGATGCATGTACAGGAGCCCAGTAACCAAGGAACCCAACGTACATGTTCACACACTGAGCGAGTTGAAACGACTCGTAGGAGTAGTAGGCAACTTCAGAGCCATCATCGAGACACAGCCAAGATACATCAACCCAGAGAAATGCATCGGCTGCGGAAAATGCATGGAACTATGTGAAGGAGAAGCACCCAACGAGTTCGATTTGGGTCTCAGCATGAGAAAAGCTGTTTACATCCCAAACAACCAGAGCCTACCAAGAATCCCATACATGGACAAGGAGCACTGTGAAAACGCTGAAGACCTAGCCAAGGTATGTCCAGTGGGCGCTATAGAGCTAGATATGAAGCCCAAAGAGGAAACCCTCAAAGTCGGCACAGTAATCGTCGCCACAGGCTTCGACATGTACGACCCAACGGGCACTTACATGTATGGAGAAAACCGTGACGTTATCACACAGCTTGAACTCGCAAGGCTTCTTGATATGAGTGGACCTACCGCTGGAACCATTAGAAAGATCAGCGACGGTGAGAAACCCGAGAAACTGGTTATGGTTCAGTGTGTTGGTAGCCGAGAGCCACGTATCCACGAGTACTGTAGCAGGATATGCTGTGGAATCGCTGTGAAGCATGCGCTGGACATAAAGAAACGGTGGCCAGACATCGACATCACCATATTACACAAGGACATCAGGCTCAACGGCAAGGACTATGAACGCTTCTACTATGAGGCACAGGAACGAGGAGTAAAGCTGGTACGTGGAGAAGCTGGAGATGTATCAGAGACATCAAACGGCTTGGTGTTCCACTACAAGGATGAGGACAACAAGGATGTTCAGCTACCAGTAGATATGGTGGTGCTTAGCAATGGCATGGAGCCATCAAAAGGTAATGAGGAGCTTGCCAAGGCAATCGGCTTAGATCTGAGTCTTGACGGTTTCTTGAATGAGAAGCACCCCAAACTGAGCCCAGTTGAGACAAACATCAACGGCGTATACATCTGTGGGGCATGCCAAGGACCAATGGACATACAGCACGCTCTCAACGAGGTACTATTTGCTACAAACAAAGCCTCAAGCATCCTCAACAAGAAGGAGATAGAGGTAGAGTTAACAAAGGCAATAGTAGACGAGGATGTCTGTGTGGGCTGTGGTGCATGTGCATCAGCCTGTCCATTCGATGCAATAACATGGAGCGACTTCGGATTACCAATAGTAAATGTTGAAGCATGTACAGGTTGTGGAATCTGCGCAGCCACATGTCCAGTAGCCGCAATGCAGTTGAGACTATTCAGAGACGAACAAGTACTACCAGCCATTGAGGGCTTATTGAAGCCCACCAAGTGGCTAGAGGACAGGGATGAGCCTGTTATCGTAGCGTTTGCCTGTGAAGGCGCAGCTGGTTACGCGGCTGAGATAGCCGGACAGTTGGGTATGAGTGTTCCCGAAAACATTAGGGTACTCAAGGTGCCATGTAGCGGAAGATTAGATGCACTTCACTTGATGAAAGCATTTGATCAGGGAGCCGATGGTGTGGTGATCTTCGCGTGTCCAGAGGACCAGTGTCACTATATTGACGGTAGCAAGAAAGCTGAGGAAAGAGTGGCTTATCTGAAGAAAACATTGGATGTACTGGGTATAGGCGCGGAAAGGCTGAATATATACAACATAAACAGCTGTGAACCGGATAAATTCGTCAAGTTAGCCACTGATTTTGCCGGTAAGGTAAAATCCAGACCTGCTACTATAAAACACGATTAAAAGGCACACTAATCCATTTTTTAAATCCTTTTTATCCTTATTGTACAAAATTGTAATGGTTTCTTAACAATAATATGTATAGTATTTATTTTTCATAACTTATTCTCCAAAGCTATATATATTCAATACAAGCTTGCTTTACCCGACTTACAGGTGAAGTCCTTTGGATAAATATATTGAAAGCGTTTATCAGAGCATACTTGATAAGGACCCCTTGCAAAAGGAGTTCCATCAAGCAGCTCTTGAAGTTCTGGAGACTCTTGAACCCGTTATCGAGAAATATCCAGTTTTCAAGGAGCACAAGATACTAGAAAGGATCGTTGAGCCAGAAAGGATCGTCCAATTCCGTGTTCCATGGAAGGATAAGAACGGCGAGATCCAGATCAACAGAGGATACAGAGTACAGTACAACAGCGCCATCGGACCTTACAAGGGCGGATTCAGATTCCACCCAACAGTATACCTTGGCTTGCTAAAGTTCCTGGGCTTTGAGCAGACATTCAAGAACGCACTTACAACACTCCCAATGGGTGGCGGTAAGGGCGGTTCAGACTTCGACCCACACGGTAAAACCGATGCAGAGGTAGAAGCATTCTGCCACAGCTTCATGATGGAGATGTACAGGCACATTGGTCAGTTCACTGACGTACCAGCCGGAGACATCGGCGTAGGCGGACGAGAGATCGGCTACCTATACGCAGCATACAGGAAGATTAGAAACGTTCACGGCACCGGCGTCCTTACAGGAAAGGGCTGGGGTTGGGGCGGTTCAAGAATCAGGCCACAGGCAACAGGATACGGTAACGTATACTTCGCACAGGAAATGCTGAAAACTAAGGATGAAGACTTCAAAGGAAAGAAAGTTCTCATCAGCGGAAGCGGTAACGTTGCACAGTATGCAGCCGAGAAGGCAATGCAGCTAGGCGCAAAAGTCGCAAGTATGAGCGACTCAGGTGGCGCAGTTCACATTCCTGACGGTATGACCAAGGAGATGTGGGACTATGTCATGGAGCTAAAGAACGTAAAGAGGGGTAGAATCAGCGAGTTCGCTGAAAAGTACAACCTTGAATACGTCAAGGGCGGACGTCCATGGCAGTTCGGTGGAGACATCGCGCTCCCATGTGCAACTCAGAACGAGCTAGACAAGAAAGACGCTGAGGCTCTAATCAGCAGCGGCGTAATTGCAGTCGGTGAAGGCGCAAACATGCCAACCACACCAGACGCAATGTCTCTATTCCTAGAAAAGGGTATTCTATTCTCCCCAGGCAAGGCATCTAACGCAGGCGGCGTAGCCACCAGCGGACTAGAGATGAGCCAGAACAGCGGAAGGCTATTCTGGAGTGCTGAAGAGGTAGACAAGCAGCTCCACAGCATCATGGTGAACATCCACCAGACTGCTTATGATACCGCTAAGGAATTCGGTCAACCCGGCAACTATGTCCTAGGCGCAAACATTGCAGGCTTCATGAAAGTAGCCAACGCAATGGTCGCTATGGGCTATCTTGCCTAATCCTCTATATTCTATTTTTTATTTTTTTTTATAACTGACTTTATCCGTGGCTAGTGTTTATTGTTCTTGATAATGTTGAGAGGTCAAGGTAAAGAGTTCATGGAGAAGACCAAGTACCAGTACTTGGAGCAGAGTGACCAGATTAAGAAGCTACCCCAGCCACCACTTGTGCTGCCGCCATCAGAGAAAGGAGCGATCATCAAGCTACCTGATCCGAGGACGATCGAGGTAAATAGTGTTGATCTCAGTATGGCGATAAATCGACGGGTGAGTGTAAGAGCTTACAGCGAGGAACCACTGACCCTTGAAGAACTTAGCTACGTTTTATGGTCAACACAGGGCGTAAAAGAGGTGACGACGCGTCCAGCGACGCTGAGAACAGTTCCCAGCGCTGGTGCAAGACACTGTTTCGAGCCATATGTGCTTGTGAATAACGTAGAGAGTGTTCAGCAGGGGTTGTACCGTTTTTTGGCTGTTGAGCATAGTCTCCAAGAGGTAGATTTGTCTGATGATATTGGTGAGCGGATAATGAAGGCGTGTTTGGATCAGCGTTTTATTTTGAATGCGGCTATGGCTTTGATTTTGACGGCTGTACGGTATCGTATGATGTGGCGTTATACTGAGCGTGGTTACAGGTATATGCATCTGGACGCTGGGCATGTTATCCAGAATCTGTATTTGTGCGCTGAGGCGATTGATTCAGGTGTCTGTGCTATTGCTGCTTTCAATGATGATGTAATCAATGAGGCGCTTGGGGTAGATGGTGTGGAGCAGTTCACTGTATATCTAGGTGTCTTGGGGAAGAAGCGTTAATTCCTTTATTTTATAACCTGCAATTCCCAATAACCTACGTGAATGTTCTATGACCGATGATATGATAAAATTCTTGGAAAACCAGATCAAACTTGAGAACAAGATAGTTGAATCTGTAGAAAACGCAGTAGACAAGCTTGAAAATGAGGCAGTAGTCACCGCCCTGAAAGGAGTAAGTCTGGACTCAGCGAAACACGCCATGATGTACCAGTCAGCGATAAATCTACTTACGGTAACCAGTTTAGCCCTCAACGAGGAGCAGCTTGACCTCCAGAAAAAGGTGGTAGAAAACCACATCAAGATGGAGGAAGCCGTAATCAAGGAACTGGAAACCAGAGTGGATAAAGTCGAGAACGAGAAAGTCGAGCTTTTGTTGAAAGCTATTCTCTCTGATGAACACAGACATCACAAGCTTCTGAAGACTCTCTACGAGATACTTGTTCGGGGTGAAGCTGTTACTCAGGGGGACTGGTGGGACGCTATCTGGGGCGATGCACCGGGTCTCTGGACCTGATATTACCTTCCATTTTTTTGTTAAACATTGTCAAATATTGGTAAGTTTTTTGCCGATATTGCATGTTTTTGCTACTCTGAATCCTCAATTTTATTAATGCGTACGGGCTTCTTAATGAGATTCGTTATAACGTGGTGAATACATGTTCAAGATAGTGTCAAAAAAAGAGCTAACACCCAACGTCAAGTATTTCGAGGTGCATGCACCAGCGATTGCCCACAAATCTAAACCCGGGCAATTCGTTATTGTGCGAGCAAAAGAGACTGGTGAACGCTTACCAATCACAATCGCTGGAAGCGACCCAGAGAAAGGAACAGTTGATATCTACTTCGCAGAGGTAGGTAAAAGCAGCACAGAGCTGGGTATGCTTGAGGAAGGAGAATCTATTCTCAACTTCGCGGGACCACTGGGCAACAGCGTTAAGATAGAAAACTATGGGAAAATCCTCTGCGTTGGCGGAGGCGTTTTCGTTGGAGCAATGCTATACCAGATCGAGGCTTTCAAGGAGGCTGGGAACTATATTACAGCGGTTTTTGGTTTCCGTAACAAGGACCATGTTATGCTTGAGGATGAGGTTAGAGCCGTTGCAGATGAGACCATTATCTGTACTGATGATGGCAGCTACGGTGAGGAAGGTATGGCTATCGTTAAGGAGCTTTTAGAGAAAAACAAGTATGACCACGTATTCACTATTGGACCCACAAGCCTTCAGAAGCATCTCAGCGATATGACAAAACCCTATGGAATCCCAACGATGGTTAACCTGTTCCCAATCATGGTTGACGGAATGGGAATGTGCGGAGCATGCAGGGTTACTGTCGGTGGAAGCACTTTATTTAGTTGTGTCGATGGACCCGAGTTTGACGGGCATGAAGTAGATTTTGATGAACTAATTATGAGGATGAGGGTGTATAACCCGCAGGAGAAGATTGCAATGGTTGTCAAAAAGATGGAGGATGAACAGTAATGGCGGCGTTCAATAAACCAGCAACCGATATGCCAAAGCAAAGCCCAGAGGAACGTGTAAACAACTTCAATGAAGTAGCACAGGGATACACCAAGGAATTAGCTCTACAAGAGGCAGATCGTTGTCTCCAATGCAAAAACCCACAGTGCCGTAAAGGTTGTCCTGTTAACATAGATATTCCGGCGTTTATCGCTTTGATTAAGGAAGAGAAATTCATAGAATCCGCTAAGAAAATCAAGGAGTTTAACGCGTTACCCGCTATCTGTGGTAGGGTATGTCCACAGGAAAACCAGTGCCAAAAGTTCTGTATTGTTGGTATCAGGGGAGAGCCAATTGAGATTGGGCGTCTGGAAAGATTTGTGGCTGATGCTGAAAGAAACGCGGGAGTAGATACACCTGAGATGCCTGAGCCTTCTGGTCATAAAGTAGCAATAGTAGGCGCTGGACCGGCTGGTCTTACGGTTGCAGCTGAGCTGAGTAAGAAGGGGCATCATATTGAGATGTTTGAGGCTCTTCACGTAGCAGGAGGCGTATTGATGTACGGTATTCCCCAGTTTAGGCTGCCAAAAGAGATCGTGCAAGCAGAGGTAAACTATGTCAAACAGCTAGGCGTTGAGATACATCTTGACAGCATGGTGGGAAAACTCTACACAGTACAGGAGTTATTTGAACAGGGATTTGAGGCGGTGTTCATCGGAAGCGGTGCAGGCTTACCGAGATTCCTTAACCTACCGGGTGAGAACCTCAGCGGTATCTACAGCGCAAACGAGTTCCTGATAAGAACCAACTTGATGAAAGCATACAGGTTCCCAGAGTACGATACACCAATCAAAATCGGTAAAAATGTGGCAGTTATCGGTGGAGGAAACGTAGCCATGGACTCAGCGCGATGTAGTCTTCGATTAGGCGCAGAAAATGTACACATAATCTATAGGCGTGGCAAGAACGAGCTTCCAGCCCGTCACGAGGAGGTTGAGAACGCGGAAGAGGAAGGCGTGATATTCACCCTCTTGAATAACCCCGTAAAGTTCCACGGAGACGGAAGAGGTAACATTAAGGAGATCGAGTTAATCAGGATGGAGCTTGGTGAACCCGATGACAGTGGTAGAAGACGCCCCAAACCAATACCAAACTCAGAGTGGAGGATACCCATAGATACGGTGATCATCGCCATCGGTCAGAGTCCTAACCCGATCATTCAGCAGACAACAGAGGGATTGGAGTCTACAAGATGGGGTACAATCATCACCAACGAGGAGACCATGAAGACAACTCTTGACGCCGTCTACGCTGGTGGTGACGTTGTTAGCGGAGCGGCTACTGTAATCAGCGCCATGGGCGCCGGTAAGACCGCGGCAAACAGCATTGATGAGTACCTCCAGAAGAAGTAACTTACCAAAAACCCTTTTCATTTCATCCACCCTTGTTTTGTTATGTCATTTAATCCAAATGAGCCTCCGTTAAAGGGGTTAAGAGTCTTAGATTTATCCCGCGTACTTGCTGGACCTTTCTGCTCAATGAACCTCAGCGACCTAGGCGCAGAGGTTATCAAGGTAGAGATGCCCGGAAGAGGCGACGATACAAGAGCCTATCCTCCGTTCATCAACGATGTTAGTAGCTACTTTTTGAGTCTGAACCGTGGCAAGAAGAGCATCACCCTAAACATGAAAGAACCCGAAGCTGTTGAGATAGCTCATAAGCTAGCAGAGAAATGCGATATAGTGGTGGAGAACTTCAGACCCGGGGTCACTAAACGCCTCGGTGTAGACTATGAGACGCTGAAGAAGATTAACCCCAAGATAATCTACTGTAGCATATCCAGTTTTGGTCAGACTGGCCCATATGCAATGTGGCCGGGGTATGACTTGATTATTCAGGGTATGAGTGGCTTGATGGGGATCACAGGAGAGAAGGGTGGTTCTCCCATGCGTGTGGGGGTGGCGGTGGAGGATATTAACGCTGGGCTTCACGCTGTCATCAGTATACTTGCAGCATTACATGTACGTGACCAGACAGGTGTAGGACAGTACATTGATCTCTCAATGCTTGACGCGGGGGTTACTTGGATGACGTATATGGCTGGGAATTATTTCGCGACTGGTAATGTGCCTGAACGCATGGGCGCAGCGCATCCTAGTATAGTGCCTTATCAGAGCTTCAAGACTGGTGACGACAAGTATATCCTGATTGCAGCAGGCAATGACCGGCTCTACAAAATGCTCTGTGAGACCATCAGTAAACCCGAGCTTGTAGATGACCCTGATTACCTTACTAACGATGACCGAGTAGCCCATAGGAAAATACTCATTCCCATACTGGAGACTGCACTCATGGAGAAGCCACGAGATCATTGGCTAGAGAAACTAAGAGAGAAAGGATTCCCATGTGCCCCGGTTTATACCCTTGATGAGGTGTTTAGCGACCCACAGGTACAACACAGAGACATGGTTGTGGAGATGGATCACCCATCCGCGGGCAAGATCAAACAAATAGGCACACCATTCAAGTTAGCAACGTCAAAGACCAAGCTAACTACTCCTCCACCCGAGCTGAGCGAGCATACTGACATGGTTTTATCCGAGTTAGGGTATTCTGGCGCTGAGATCAAGGCTCTCAGGGATAAAGGAGTAATCTAACTCCGTTTTTCTATTCATGAGATTTATTATATGGTGACGCATCTAGCAGGGTAGATGCCGTTTACCCCCTACCATGTAGGGCCGGCGCTCCTGGTAGCCCTCCTACTGTACCCATTGCTGGATATTCCAACTTTCCTAATAGCGAATATTATACTGGATTTAGAGCCATTAGCGGTGGTTTTAGGGTTAGCGAACTGGTCATTGCATGGTATATTCCATAGTTTGACCATTGGATCCGTTGTGGCTGTTGTGCTTGCTGGTATCATGTATCTTATACGGGGGTTTATGCCCGAGATACGTATTGGCCGAACGGCGCCAAGGGACTACTCCATTAAAGAATACATTATCACATCGGTTTCGGGTGTCTGGTTTCATGTACTTTTGGATGCTTTCATGTATAATGATCTTAATCTATTCTATCCTATTCAATGGAACCCCTTTTTGGGTTTACTGCCGGCTCAGGCGATCATAAACTTCTGCCTGATATCTCTGCCAGTAGCATTCATTATCTATCTAATCAGAACCACGGTGCTTACATGGTTATCACCAAAAGAGACCAAAGTTGAACAAGAGGCTCAACCGGTTGAAGGCGTACCCGAAAACGAGCCATACATAATCTACTATGATCCGGACTCAGAGAAATCAGATGCAGCTCCTGAGCCTGTTGTTGAGCCTGAGCCAGAACCTATTCCGATACCTGAACCCGTTTACATGCCACCTGTAATCAATGATCCAGCTCCAAAGGAGGAGTTGATACCTAATGAGATTCAGCCTGAAATCGTTCTGGGTGTTGATGATAAGCCTATTCAGTGGGGTATCATCGGTAAAAGCGGGATCGATAGAGTAGCTGTAGACTTGAACGAGCCTCATATCGTGTTTGTCTGTGGAAAACAGGGAAGCGGTAAAGGTTACAGTATCGGGGTGATCACGGAGATGCTTCTCTCAAAGACCATCCCAAAGATCAGTCAGGTGAAGAAACCGGCTACTGTGATTGTTTTCCATAAGCCTCGTGAGGATACTAGGTCTGAGTTTTGGAGTATTATCGATCCAAACTTGAACATTAGTGAGGTTCAGACTCTGAATGACGAGTATGAGGTTTCTCCAAGACGGGTTATTAATGCTAACAAGTTCAGGATATTCATTGATCCCTTTGTCTATGAGAATGAGAGAACACGCTTTGAGGAGGACTATGGGACTAAGGCGTATCCTATTGCCATAAATCCTTCAAGGTTGACTGCCGAGGACTGGCCATATGTACTTAGTATCGGGCGTAAAAGCGGTAGCATGTATGTTAAGAAGATATTCCAGATAATCAAAAAGACCCAGTACGATGAAGATTTTGGTCTCGCCAAGATAAGACGCTATATTGATGCCAGTGACTTGAACCCGAATCAGAAGGGGTTCGCTAGTATGAGGCTTGAGACTCTTGAGGATTATCTCAGTGGCGGTGATTTCTTGAAGAACCTCATGGTGGGTGGCGTGAATATCTTTGACTTGCGTAAGATCATGATGGAGCCTGATGACATTTTCAGCGTGATGATGCTGGTAATCAGCAGCCTACTCAATGATACACGCACAGAGCGTGAGCAGTTCGTGTTCGTCATCAACGAGGCGCATGATTACCTACGTAAAGGCTTGAGCAAGGAGTTCACAGACTATATCAACTACCTGATCAGGAAGAAGCGCCACGCTGGAACATGGCTGATGCTGGACACTCACTTCCCAGAGGATGTTGACCCCAAGGTAATCAAGGGCAGCGACATCAAGGTATTCCACAAGTCTGACATAATCAGCAGCAACCTCTTGAAACAGATAGTAGAGGGCACACCTATTCCGCCCCATCATCTTGAGACCGGTCAAGCAATTATTAGAGCCGATAAATCTAATCTTGGACCCGACTCTGTACTGATTGTTCAGGTGCGTCCAAGGCTTACACATCACGGTGGAGCCACAAAGACCGCCATATAGCAAGTTTTTTCACTCTTTCAGGTTTCTTTGAGGTATGAAGACATTATTTGATGGAGGCAAAGCCTTCAAACACATCGAGAAACTCGCAGTTGATATTGGTGCTCGTCCGGGAGGAAGCCCAGAGGATAAACGGGCAGCAGAGTATATCAAAGGGTATTTTGAGGGGCTTGGTTTGGATGTCTCGCTTCAGGAGTTTGAGATCGAGACAGGTTACTGTACTAATCAGTCACTGGAGATTACTGCTCCCTACAAGGCGTCTATTCCATGTTCTGGTTTATCCATGATAGGGAAAACTGGACCCGAGGGAATCGAGGGTGAGTTAATCCACATCGAGACCACAGACGAGGAGTACCTTACACCGGAGATTACTGGAAAAATAGTCATAACAAATCGACTACAGAGAAAGAATCTTGACCTAGTCAAGAAGCTGAAGCCTCTGGGGTTCATTTTCATTGAGGCATATCCACGAGTCTTACCCAAACACTTCTGGGGCAACTATCCACAAAACAAGGACTATGGTAACTATCCTTCAGTGCGTATCAGTTTCGAGGATGGGATAAAGCTACTCAAGAAAGGAGCAACAAAGGCTCGGATAGTTGTTGAGGCTGAGCGTGGTAAGAAGAAGACACAGACTATTATTGCTGAGTTAAAGGGGTCCACGCATCCTGATGAGATAGTCTTGGTTGGCGGACACTATGATACTGTACCAAATGTTAGAGGTGCTAGTGATAACGCTGGAGGAACTAGTATCGCAATGGAGCTAGCGAGGGTGTTCAAAGAGAAGGGCAGCAAACGCACACTACGGTTCATTGCTTGGGGTAGTGAGGAGATGGGACTTGATGGTAGCAATCTGTACGCCAAGAAACTCAAAGAGAAGGATAAGAAGGCTAAGGAGGCGGATAAGGATGCAAAGACTGAGCTTGACATGGTCAAGTTATCGGTTAACCTTGATGTCCACGGCGCCATGATCGGCACCAACGTAGCATCAATTCTTGGTCCACCCATGCTAACCCACTCAATAAAACTGTTGAGTAAAGAGCAGGGAACAGTGTTCGATGTGAAAGAATCTGTCTATAGCAGTGATGGTACTCCGTTATCGGCTATTGGTGTGCCTAGCGCTAGTTTTAGCAGGAAAAGCGGTATCGATATTATGATGCACAGTGTCGAGGATGTTATCGAGTACCTGAGTCCTGATGCTTTGGCGTTGCATGGTGAGTTTGTAGAGACTTGGATGACCCGGTATGTATCAGAGGCGGCGGCATTCCCCTTTGAGAAGGAGATTCCTAATAAGCTGATGAAGGAGATCAAGTACTATTACAAGGCGTGGAAGAGTCCGCTCCCATAATCAATACCACTATTCTATCATACCATTATATACATGGGTTTTAGATCACGGATAGCTAACATAACTAAACAATCCTTTTTATCAAATATCACAAGGAAAGCTCGAATTGAGCGCTAGAAGATCCAAATTTCAGTTATCCGTTGAGGTATTAGAATGCATCAAGTCAGGTGAGGAAAAGCCGACTAGGATCATGTATAACTGTAACCTCAGTTGGAAGAGTCTGAAAGATATTCTTGAAAACCTCACCGAGCAAGGCTTACTGGAAGAGACTGTTATTCCGGGTAAAAAACGCTCAAAACGCCACTATGATATTACAGGCAAGGGTGAAAACGTCTTGAAGTATTATCGTATGGTAAGCGGCTTAATCGAAGTCGAAGGTTTAAGAGACTAATCTCCCAACATATTTTCAATAATTTGAACCTGTCCTAAGGATGTATAGTTGCTAATAGATCATTTTCTAAACTAGGTTTTTGTCAATGTAGGCGAATATTTTATCGAGTCTCGTATGGTCTGCGTATATGGTGTTTCGGGAGGTTTTCACTATTAATCCTTGTTTTGCTAGTTCATTGATGCAGTTTGTTACCTTTTTCCCGTTTCGTTTAATCTTGTTCTGAATAAAGCTTCTCATCTGATCAATGGGAATATGGTATGCTCCAAACGCTTTCGCGTTTACAAGTCGATTCAAAACATCTGCTTTTATCTGGTCATCAGTTAAATGTCTTTTAACCAAATAAAGTTCACTTAGTAAACCTTATTAGTAAACTATTTATACTTTGCTAGGTTTATGACCTACACGTAGGCTACGTAGTACACGATGGGTGTGAACCTAGGCACATGTACAGAGAACAAAGAGAATCAGTAATATTGACCCTATTCGGGTCAAGCCCTAAGACCCGAATACTGGACTTGTTCATAGATAATCCATTGTTTGAGTTTTCAAAAAACGAGATCATTGAGGCTTTGGGGATGGCTAAGAGTACACTCTACGCTGTTTTGCCTGAGTTAGAGAAAGAAGGCATAATTGAAGAGACAAGACAGATCGGTAAAGCATCCTTATACCGTCTTAATAGTAAGTCTCCAGTGGTTCACGAGTTCAAAAACTTGATCAGAGCATATGTACGAGAATTAGCAAAATCAAACCTAATTGAAGAAACCAAACTAGTTATTGCTAAATAATATTCAACAGT
>JAHLLU010000010.1 GCA_020444005.1 archaeon | reverse complement strand
CTCGGCTTCCGCTGGGTTTGTGGTGATTATTCGTTTTGTGTGGTATTTCTGTGGGGCTATTTTTTCTAGGATGCTCCATCTGTGGCTGTATGGCTCGTCAATCAAGAGTTTTCCATCATAGTAGAGGGCATCAAATAGGTGCAGATGCAGGGGTATCTCCTCTGCCTTATCTTCTACTTTATTTACTCTTGTGAAACGCCGCATCAAGTCTTGGAACGGTAAAGGGCGTTTGTTCTCACCAACAGCAACTACCTCTCCTTCAATGATGAAATCCTTCTCCTCGGGGAAATCCTTCACTATCTCAACAATATCAGGTATGCTCTCTGTGACATCAGATAATCTACGGCTGAATACTCGTACCTCGTCACCTTTCCTATGTATCTGAATCCGCGCCCCATCGTATTTGTACTCGAAAGCAGCCTCACCATCATAATCCTCCAAGACTTCCAACGGTGTCTCGGCTGTATTTGCAAGCATAGGCTTCAAAGGCACAAACAAGGTTGCTTCAAGGCTTAACAAACCAGCCTCCCCTTTTTCGACGGCTGTCTCAGCGACTTTCCCGATGTCACCTGTCATCATCAACGCCCGACGTACAAGCGCAGGGTCTAATTTTATAGTCTCTGCGATCCCTTCCAGCATCATGCCCTCGTTGACGCCTATCCTCATCTCCCCGAAGATAATACGTGCAAGTATCTCGGACTCAACTGGCTCGGCTTGGGCAAACATTCTCTCCAGTAATTGTTCTTTCTGTTTTCTACTGCCTTCCCCTGATGCTTTGGCGATCTCTTGTAGAGTGTTGTAGACTTCTTTGACTGTGAGTTGATGTCTGAACAAGGTGGTTTGACCACCCCTGTCCATAACGCGTTTGAGGGTTCTCCACCCTACATCAAGGGTCTTATCGCTGGTCTCAGGGAAAACCGCGCCAATAGTCAGCAATATAGCTGGTTTAATCTCGTCTCTGTTGATCCCTTTGAGGAATTCACTGATGATAGCTGTTTTCTCCTTGCGTTTCGTGGTAGCCTCAAGGTTTTTGCAGAGTTGTGCGAGTTGTTTGAAAGTTGTCTCGGTCATACCCTGCCTCCGAAGTAGTCTTTCAGTGATTTTTGGGCTGCCTTGTTTCGCATCCTGTTGATGAGTGTTTGAACTCGTTTCGTTGAGAAGTTTCTTTCAACACAAAGGAACTCGTCTAAAGCGTCTTCTTGAAGCTCACCTTGTTCCACACTGTATTTGGAGGTGACTTCTGGGTGAAGGTAGAGGTCTCGTATCTGGTCTATTGTGTCTGGGAGCTTTGCTTTGATGTCCTGTGGTAGTTTTTCCAGTGAGCCATGTTTCTTGATTAGCTTTAGCGAGGTTTTTGGTCCTATCCCTTTGATGCCTTTGTTGAAGTCGGTGCCAATCAGTATCCCCATATCGATTAACTGGTGGCGGGTAATACCATGATATCCTAGAAACTTGTCTAACTCGATTAACTCAGGCAAGACCCTACGTGATTTACCCTTACTCGGCAACCACTCCTGACCACTAATACTCAGAAACCGTACCAGCTTAGGTGCCCCAAATAACAGTGAGTCATAGTCCTTGCTGTTGGAAGCCCAGACATCTCCCCTTTGAGCCATATACGCGGCTTGAGCTTCGCCTTCACTAGGTGCCTGAACCCAAGGAATACCAAGGAGATCAAGCAGCTTTTTCACGTCTTCTAGTCCTTGGTGTGTGAGTTTTCCCGTCATCACAGCTTTACTGAAGGCTTCCTGCATATCACCACGCTCTACGGCTTCCTCATACTCTTTCTCTGCCTTACGTCTGGCTTTTCGTCTTGTCTCGATCTCTTTTCCTTTGAGGATAGGTGGCTTTCCGTCAAATACAAACACCAGTTTCATATCATAGTCTGAGATGAGCCGCGTGGTTCTGAAGGCTAGTCCAACGAGGTGGCTTGTGATATTCCCTTTATCATCTTTGAGTGGTCTACCTGTTCTGTCTCTAATTAGAGCTAGAAACTCGTGAAGTACTATGAAGCCGTCTACTGCGAAGCTTTTGCCTCTTAGCTGGTCGAGGGTCTGCTCCTGTTTCTGTATTATTGGCGTTAATAATACTCCCAAAGCTACCAAGAATGATTCTGTTGGGGTTTGTTAAAAGATTCCGCTACATATAGTAGAGGAACAAGTGGTACGCCAAGCCAACGATGTACAAGGCGAAGCTGCTCGGTGCCAGATACTTGATTACCTTGTTCAGATCCGACTTGAAGTAGTCATTCGTCAACACCAAACACAGGTGCAGCGGCGAGGTAATGTAAGTACAAGTGATTCCAAGGAACACTATGCTTGTCAAGTGGATGTTTGGTGCTCCGAATAATGGAAGCAATATGGGGAAAGCGATTCCTACTCCCATGGCTGGTGAACCAGATATAGCTCCAATGAACAATGGAACCACGATAGCGATAGCCAAGATGGGAACACCTGAAGCGATAACCACATCAAAAAGGCTCGTAACAGAGCCAGTAATCTCAATCATATCCCGTAGATACAGCATACTGACAATGGACAACACTAGATCCCATTTGACTCCGTTCTTAAACATCATAAAACCCTGCTCAGGCTTAACTCTGCCCAGAATCATAGCCACAAATATTCCTGCAAGTAGTGAACCCCAGATAGGAAGACCAAACAAGGTACAAGCAACAGTCACTATGATAGGGATTCCGCCCTTCATGGCATCCATTGTCAAACCACCTGATCCTGTTTTCTTCTTGGGTGTAGTGATGAAGCCTCTGCTGGCGATGAAACCGATGGCGGTCATCACAAAGAAAAGAGGCCACTGAACTCTAAGCCATTCATTGATGGCGAATCCGCTGAGGGTAGTAGCCATAATGGTTGATGATGTGATGGGGTTCACCCAGTACAGCAGGTGCCTGAACCAGACATTGTAGTAGGTTTTTGCTTCTGAAGCCAATCCTAGCTTGTTTGCCTCTGGCTCTATGAACGGTGCTGACATCAATGCGCCTCCCGGCATCGATAGGAAACCGAATAGAGCTGGTATTGTTGCTAGCAGTATGTTTCCGGGGAGGACCTTGCTGAGTCCCTCGATGAACTTGACCATCAGCCCGGTTTCTTTGAGTGCATATCCAAGTACAGTGATTAAGGCTACTGCTGATACAAGGTTCCATGTATTATAGGCTGATAGGGTTACGATTAGTACATCAAACAGGACCGTCAAAGGCTTTCCTGAAGTGATTCCAATAATAACTGCAGCGAGGGTGATAGCGATATAAAACTCCACATCCTTTGCGCGTAATACAAAGATACCCACAAAAGCGACGATTAAACCAATGGCTTCTAACATTTACGGGACCTGCATTCCTCTACGATAAATCTTGCCCGTATTTAAACAAATAGAATTACTTTGGGCGGCTACATGGCACTAGCCTCCCAGTTGTGCTTGGTGTTAGACTCTCAGAATATCAATCCAATCATCCAAAGCATTATGCGTATTGGAAGGAAGACGATCCAGAAGGCTAGCTTCAGTACGAGACCGACTCCCATGGTCACGGATGTCACTAGGAATAGTATCCCTAGGATCAACATTATGGGTATTAGGAAGATGCCAAACATCTCTCTATATATCACTAGCGATACGAGTTATTTAGGGATTTCGGATAGATGATTATTGAGGCTGCTTATAGTGCCTATCAATGGTTATCTCTGCTATATCAGCACAGATATTCCTGATATACCCAACTTCATCCATTATTGAATGGCAGAGAATCACAATCCTACTCTCAGCATCATTAAGGTGTGGAAGGTCCCTAAGTCCCTCATCGATTAGTTTGCTCTCAGACGCGTAATCAATAATATTTCCTGTATCCTCAAGCGCACCTTCGAAGAAGCCCTCAACTGCTTTATCATAATATTCGAATGATTTTGACAACGCGTCTATTATGACCTCCATGCCGGGTTCGTATACTTGATCCTTATACTGGTATAGCTCCACGAATGACTCAGCGACAGTTGTGATATGATCGGCTATATACTCAATTCGATTGATGAGTAGATGATAATCTATGCAATCCCCAATAGAGATCTGCATCTTACTAGCCATTGATGGATTATTCACCGCTGTTCGTAGAAGGCGGGTAAGGAAAAACAAGAACTGGTCAACATCTTCTTCAAGGGATATAACCGATCTAGCTAGACCCAAATCCCACTCTTTTAACGACTTGATCAAGTCCTTCGCCATAGAGCTAGTGATGATATGCATTCTTTCAACCCCAGACGTTACCGAGGCAAGGGATTCATCCATGAAGGCTTGGAGGGTTACTGTATCGGCGCTGGACTCGTATATTCTCATATAAAGGGATTTAACTATTGAACGGATTCCATCCTGTTGACTTCGTGTGAAGTTTTTATCTGATATAATCACTATTTTATCGTATCCATTCAGGTAACATGCAATGATTTTACGTTGAATCATTTTCACGTCTTCTTGGAACCCAACCTGCAGTGTAAACTCGTTTTGTCTCCCCTCAAAACTCAGGCTAGGGTGAATTGCTAGTGATCCGTCACCTTGTACCTTCAAGGAAACCTCATCACCGCTATCTAGGTTATTCATCCTTGTCCAGTCTTTTGGTAATGTTACTACCAGTGAGTATTTTCCAAGTGTTGAGATTTTGCGGCGTTCCATATCCTTTAAACTACGTCTCTATGGTTAATATTTTGCCTCTGAGTTATTCCTATTTCTTGCTAGTACGTATTAGTAAGGGCGATTATTGCTGAAAGCATATACTACTGTTGTTGTAAATTTGGGGTAGATGGACAATGTACAATACAATTCTTGCACTAACTGATGGCTCCGAACCAAGTAATCACGCAATAGAACACGCAGCTATCACTGCGGAAAAATGGGACTCCAAACTGAGTATAATCACTATTGTTACGCTACCCCCAAAAATATACACAAACGTAGGCGGATTCTCAAATGATTACAACGAGGATTACGAGAAAGCAATAATGTCTTATCATCTAAGTGTACTCGAGGCAGCAAAAAACACGATAAAAGAAAAGCATCCAGATGTCAAGGTCACAACTCAGATAAAGAAAGGGAACACGGTTCAAAACATCCTTGAAGCTAGTGAGGCGAAAGATGTTGATTTGGTTTTTATTGGTGGTAGGGGTTTGAGTGGTTTAACCGGATGTTTTTTGGGTAGTGTTTCAAACCAGATCGTGAATCATTGTACAAAACCAATTATGGTCGTTAAGTAGTATATTTTCTGCTTCTTTTTCCCTGTTCGCCTATTCCGTCAAAATCTTGTTTTGTATTCTCGTCAAATTATATAGTTTTTATTTATTTAGTCGTATATATCTAGTAAAATAGTTTTATTATTAGATAAAACGGTCTATAATATTGACTATAATAAGTAATGATTAGAATTGATACATATTAGCACTAACGATAATAGCTGAAGGCATATACTAGAGTGGGGGTACATGATGTAGACGGTAAGGAAAAATGGGTAAACTTAGTTCGGATTCAGAATCCGACTTGGTCTTTCTAGGACCCGGAATCAGCAATCAGGTAATGGATATGGAGTTCAAAAGACTATATGACAGTCTGATTGCATACAAGAATAACGTCTTCCATCTTGTAGACACTCTCTGTACCGACTGCGAAGCAAGAGACCGATTGGCCTTAAACATAGCAGAAAGAGACAGCGCACTTGTACAAAGACTTGTGGCAAAAGAAGTCTCCCAACGAAACATGAGAAGAAACATCCGGAAAAACTCGGATGAACAAGAAGAAGAATCTAGACTGACTGTCAAATCCTTACTTCAAACTAGATCACTTGTGATGAATGATTCTGCTGATGCAGATGGTGGAGATTAAAATGCAGGAAATAACATTAGAACATGTTCAGGATTTAATTCTGGAAACTCATCAAGATAAAGACCTCAAAGAGATGTACATACACAAATCACCCTGTTCGGAGAACGGAGTAGGCGCGGTCTTTTTCGCCCTCGGCGGTAATCCCCCAAGGGGTTATGCAATGTATCTACCAGATGAGTCTGGTAAAAAAGGTGCATTACATGTCTTTGATAATCTGGGGCTAAAACGCAAGATAATACACTGCGTTATAATGGATCTCGGTAGGTATGAAGCGAATGATGTCTGGCACCCTCACGAAGTGGTGCCTCAAGCCCATACCTCCAACCAGTATCCGTCTATCCGGGAAAAGTGATGCTCTAGATGTATCCTTTGACCAGTCAAAAGACTGCACAGGAGAACAACGGCATATCAGTGGTCCACTTTGACTGTGGCGGCTGCAACGGCTGCGACATCGAAATACTCGCAACCCTCACCAGAATCGAGGATTTAAAAAAACTCGGCATAAACCGAGTAGGCGATCCTTCAAAGGCTAACGCCCTCGTAGCTACTGGACCAGTGAATCACCGAAACAAGGAGGTTCTGAAAAGCATCTATGATAGGATGCAGGAGCCCAAGCTTGTTTTCGCTGTGGGCACCTGTGCCTGCACTGGTGGCTTATTCCATAACTGTGGAAACACTCTCGGCGGAATCGATAAGGTGATCCCTGTTGATGTCTATATTCCCGGCTGTGCGGTAAGGCCTGAACAGATTATCCATGCAGTAAACCTAGCTATCAAAAAACTGACTCAGGAAGGCAAACCGGAATGATATACGAGATAACAAAACAGAGTCCAATGGATGAGACGGTGGATACTCCCGGACTATTGTCTAAAGTAAAAAAACTAAAGGCAAAAGACGCCCGATTCATCACCATAACCACAAATGATCTGAATGACAAAGAGGTTGAACTAATCTATCATTTTGAGGATGATAAACAGGTGAGTAGTATTCGCTTGCTAGCGGAGAAAGGCAAACCAATACAAAGCATCACCAACCTCTATGTAGCCGCCTTCATAGCCGAAAACGAGCTACAGGACCTCTTTGATTTACGCTTCGAGGACCTAGCGGTTGACTTTGAGGGCGAGATGCTGAAAGAAGCATCAAGCCCCATGACCCTTCTAAAACCAGCCACAGGTCCTCAACCCCCCATATTCAGAAAACCCGGACCATGCAGATTAGAGTGCCCCGGCAGCGTCAACATACCAAAATATATCCGAGAAATAGAGCGCGGTGATCCCTGTGCTGCATATAACACCATAACTAACAATGCACCGATCCCCGCGATACTAGGCCGAGTATGTTTTGCGCCATGTCAAGACGGTTGCCGACAACAACTTGAAACCAAAAACATCCAGATACGGGCACTGAAAAGATACGCAGCCGACAGGTTCTCTGAAACGAACGGTGGGTATAAACGGGATATCCAATGCAAACCCGCTTCAGGCAAAAAAGTAGCCGTCGTAGGCGGAGGACCATCAGGCGTAACCGCCGCCTACTACCTAGGCATTCTTGGACACAAGGTAACCCTGTTTGAAAGAAACGATTACCTCGGTGGGGCCATGGCTTGGGGTATCCCCAAGTACAGGCTACCCAAGGACCTGATGAACGAGGAGCTAATGGCTAGACTTGATGAGGTTGGTGCAGAGGTAAACCTCAACACTAACATCGGTAGTCTAGATAAACTTCTAACAAAATACGATGCCGTATATCTGGCTCTAGGTGCCGACAAATGCAATAGTCTCAGATGTGAAGGCGAGGACAGCAAAGGAATAATCAACTTTATCGATTTCCTAACCGCTGTCAACGTACGAAACGAGACACCAAAGCTCGGAAAACACGTAGTAGTCATTGGTGGAGGAAATAGCGCAGTAGACACAGCGAGAACCGCGGTACGGCTAGGAGCCGAGGAAGTAACCCTCTATTACCGACGTACAGAGAACGAGATGCCAGCCAGCATCCACGAGATCCAAGGAGCCATGGAGGAGGGAGTAAACTTCGACTTCCTGAGCAGCCAGATAAAGATCTACCCCGGTAAACCGTTGAAGATATATTTCCAGTCAATGGTCCCTGGACCACCTGACGAATCTGGAAGACGCCGCCCAGTCTCAATAGAAGGTAGCGGTGCCACAGTTGAAGCAGACACCATCATCACATCCATAGGCTACTATGGACAGGTTCCAGCGGAGATGAACGTTGAAGTCAACCGCCGTGGACACATTGTAATCGATGAAAACGGGAAAACCAACCGTGAAAAGGTATGGGCAGGAGGAGACGCTGCTTATGGAACATCAAGCGTGATCGCAGCCATCAGGGATGCACGCATAGCGGCTTCCGAGATAGACAAGTATCTAGGAGGCACGGGTTTGCCAGACGATGAACCCGATCTAGACGAGAATGTTCCAAGACCCATAAACAGAGACGAGCTAGATGAAATGCCACAGGTTGACTTGCCTGAGGTTGACCCAGACACAAGAATCCAGAACTTTATCGAGGTAGAGAAATGCTTCGAGACATGTACAGCGATTAAAGAAGCTGGTAGATGCTGGAGGTGCGACTGGAATGAGTAACACACAAAACATATCCACTTTCCCATTTGGTCCACAGGACGTACTGCTTCCTGAACCATTAAAATTCCAATTCTACGTTGACGGAGACAAAATCATCAAAGTAGACCCCACAATTGGCTACGTCCACAGAGGACTAGAAAGAGCCGCAGAACTCAACGACTACAGACGAAACCTGTATCTATGTGAGCGAATCTGCGGAATCTGTAACGTCATCCACGGACAAACCTACGCCGGACTAATCGAAAAGATGACAGACACAGAGATACCCGAGAGAGCACAATACCTACGCTCCATCTGGGGTGAACTAGCAAGACTCCAAAGCCACCTACTATGGCTGGGGCTCTTCGCTGAGGCAGTGGGAAACCCACAGCTATTCCTCGATGTCTGGAGAGACAGAGAGATAGTCCTACAGCTAAACGAGGCTACAAACGGTCACAGAATACACTTGGGCACAACCCTGATCGGTGGCGCCGTCAAGGACATCGATGAGTCCTTGGCGCAGAAATACTTTGCTGAACTAGATAAGCTGAGAACACGGATGGACACATGGGCAGTCACCATGCGGAAAGACCCAGAGTTCCTAGCCAAAACCGTAGACATCGGATTGCTGCCTAAGAAGGACGCTGTTCACAGCGGAGCAGTAGGACCCGTAATCCGTGCCTCGGGAATCCCCGACGATATGCGTTGTAACGGTTACCAAGCATATGGTGAGTTGGACTTTGAGCCCATCACCTATGATGGATGTGATGTACAGTCAAGGGTGCTTGTAAGGCTAGACGAGACATACCAAAGCATCGAGCTAATCAAACGAGCACTGAAACAGATGCCCACGGGACCAATAGCGGTCAAATCAGAAGGCTTCCCAGAAGGCGAAATAGTATACAGGACTGAGCAGCCTAGGGGTGAGGTGTTCTATTATGGTAAGGGTAATGGTACCATTCATCTGGAAAGATTGAAGATACGAACTCCCACCATGCCAAATATACCGCCACTTCTAACAATGCTCACAGGCGACAAGAAGCAGAATATCCCGGCTATTGTGCACAGCATCGACCCATGCATCAGCTGCACTGAGCGTATAACCGAGATAAAGGAGGCAGCCTAAATGGCTGACCCAATCCTACGTATGCGACTGGATACAAGAGGCGAGATCTTCTTTGACATCCAAAAATGTGACCAGTGCCAAGACTGTGAACGAATCTGCCCATCAGCAGCCATCAAGGTCTACCCCGATGAGGCAAAGATCGAGTGGGACCCCTTCAAGTGCATCTATTGCCACACCTGCATCAGAACTTGTATGCATAAGGCGATCTCAGCCCTTGATAACGTCGAGGCATCTGACTACGAGAAGGGCGTAAAAACCTTCGAGTAGTGGCTTATTTTTTTCTATTTTTTCGGTAGTCAAGTTGTTTTAGTTAGTATATTGATAATGTTGACTGATACTATTGTTCTTTTTTTCATATAAAACACTGGGCACTGACACGTAATAGTACTTACCATATGTTCTGAAAGCATATACTATGGTGTATGGTTATTGTTTTTCAGGAGATGGGCGAAAGTGATGGAATTTACAAACACTCATGAATTACTCGGAACCCCAGAAAACGAAAAAGCACTGAACTATTTCGAGTGTTTTATGGATAATGTACGTGGCTTCCTGGTGCCCACTGACACCAGGTTGATGTTCATTCAAAACGGGTTAGGAGATGACCAGAAACCCTTGGATATAAAATATAATATGATTGAGGAGATCAGGTGGAGCTCTGATAACAAACTCTGGCTTACAGAGATAAACGCCTCAAAAGGTAGGAAAATAGAGCCCATAGACACATCGCTTCAATTACTGGAAAAAATAATCAAATCAGAACTCAAAAACAAGCCACCAGCAGAAGACTACTGTTACTTCACCAACCATATAATAAAATACGAGTAAGAGTTTTCCCCTTCTTTTCTCTTCTTTCCGCCTAGTGCCCCAATGAGTCTTTGGGGAATTCTGTGGATAATATGAAGCAATATAAACCACCCACCATATCCAACGTGTATGCAGAATCCTCACGTGACCATAATCACTGTACCCCTTTGCCCAAAATGCGTTATAATGAAGAAAAGAATCCATAAGATCGCAGAGGATCACCCGGAGATTACTATTGAAGAAACCGGTTTGCAGACGTATATTGGTGAGGCAATGAAGCGCAGGATAATGGATGCGCCAATTATTCTGGCAGGTGATAGGGTTTTTTCTGGTGTGGTTGATGATTCAGCCATTTTGTCTGCTTTAGGAATATAGTCAAGGATATTCATTATACTATTTTTTCTTCACTTTTTCTAACTATAATCTATAATTATTATGTATCATGAAATACGTATTTCAAATACATACACCAGAACTAACCTCAAAACCTAAATACTATCTTAGTATACAGTAAATCTAGTAACTCCGGTGCCCGCTATGAGTTTCCCCGAAAAGATAGATGTACTTGACTTAATTATTAACGTCCTTAATGAACACGAGAAAAAAATGGACATGCTCGTAGAAAGAATGGAGCATATAGTGGACGTATTGGAAGGGCACCCAGACTTTAGTGAAGCACTCCGTGAACATCAAGCACAACTAGAGTTCCAAGAGGAGAAAATATTCCACGTTCTCATTGTTGATGACGACCAGTTCTTAGCGGACACATTTGAGATGTTGTTAGAGGATGCAGGGTTCTTGGTGGAGACCGCTCAGACAGGTAATCAGGCGCTACTGAAGGCCAGCCAATTCAACTTTGATATGGCTATCCTTGACTACAAGCTTCCTGATACGACTGGCGCCGAGCTTCGAAATCGTCTAAAAGAGCGTAACAAGGACATGAACGTAGTGTTCCTCACAGGACAAGTGGAGACATTGGACGGTGAGGTGGCGGAAGGAATTGATAAAGACGAGATATTGCTAAAGCCTATTAGTCCTGATGAATTGCTAAAAATAACTGAAAAACTTAGTAATAAAAACTAGGCTAGTCTTTCTAGCCTTGCCTCGATTGCTGCTTTTGGCAGTGCTCCGAGGGTTTTGTCTACCAATACGCCGTCCTTAAAGTAGAGCAAGGTTGGAATGCTCATTATGCCGTACTTCATAGGTACTGCTCTGTTATGGTCAACGTCTAGCTTGGCGAATTTGAAGTCTGGTTTCTCTTCTGCTAGCGCCTCAATTGTTGGGGCGATCATTCTGCATGGGGCGCACCAGGCTGCCCAGCAGTCTACTACTACTTTGGGGTTGTCTTTGACGAATTGGTCAAATGTTGCGTCTGTTACTTCAACTGGTTTACTCATGTTGATTTCACTCCTCGTTTGTTTGCGACAAAATATAAAGGTATTTAAAGATGTTCACCATCATTGAACACACTAATATGAGTCTAATAGATATACTAAACCTCCTAAACAGAGACCAGCTAAGCCCACAAGAGATCATCAAATGCACCCTAGGCATCAAAAGCACAGAAATCCAAGCCTACTGCATCCTAGCAAACAAAGGACCAGTCACCATCCAAGAAGCTACACAGATACTGGGAAGAAGTAGATCAACCGCTCAACGCCTACTCCAAAACCTTGTAGAGAAAGGACTTGCTACAAGGGAAGAGGAACTCATAGGATTAGGTGGCTACAAATATGTGTACAAGCCTGTTCCCCCTGAGCGCATCAAATGGACCATTCAGATGAACCTAGAACAATGGTACAACAAGATGCAGACAGAGCTAGAGTCTTTCCCAGATAAAATAAAACAGATAAACTGCGATTTCTTAGATGACTGATTTCTCATGATAATTTTTATTTATATTATATTTTTAAAGTTACATTTTATAGATAATATATGCAATCAAAAGACATTGTAATAGGCATAATAATTGGTGTTTTACTCGGTTTAGCTGTATCCTACGTTATCGCACCAGAACAAGGAGAACCCGGACCTCAAGGACCAATTGGAGAAACTGGACCCGCGGGTCCAAAAGGAGATGCTGGTCCTATGGGGCTAACAGGGCTTCAAGGTCCTCAAGGAGAGAAAGGCGATACTGGACCACAAGGCGAACCGGGTCCTCAGGGAGAAAAAGGCGATACAGGTGAGTCTGGTCTGCAATTCAATCTATCTCCTTTTCTAAACGTATATTGGAGACAACAAGGAGTGTGGAATGGTGAACGTGGCAGACTTAATTATACTTGGTGTCTGAATTCGGGTCCTTCCTCTCTAACCGGGTATCCTGATGAAGTAGAGTCAAATGGATATTTTATCTTGATGGGTGGTGTTGCTGATCCTTTTTCTGTTGAGATTCAAATTCCTGATGTTGAATCTGGTGTTTATACTATTATTGTTCAAAACACAGAGACAAATGAGTATGATGTCGTGTCAGTCGTAGTCAATTAATATTTATTTAATATTATTTACGAAATAATGGAGGTTTAGGCTCTCGTTAGGTAGCGCTCATACTCCCATGATGTGATCTTGGGTCTGCTAGCAGCCCACTCCACGCCAGTGAAGTTCATATAGGAACTGAATTCCTCTCGCTTTAACTCCATTAGGTTCTCAAAGAGGAAGTCTCCTAAAATCTCCTTCATGGATTTATCCTCTTCAAAGCAGTCCACAGCTTCTCCTAGATGCTCAGGTAGGAATGTTACATTGTTGTCTTTGAGCTGTTTCTTGCTCATCTCATAGATGTTTTCCTTTATGTCTGACGTGGGCTCGATCTTCTTCTCGATTCCCTCCCAACCCGCTTTCAACAGTAGAGTTGCGGCTAGGTATGGGTTGCAGCTTGGATCAGGGTGTCTGTACTCTAGTCTTGTTACGGTGTTTTTCTCACCGGGGGCTAATGGTACTCTGACTAATGCGCTTCTGTTGGCGTAGCCCCATGCTACATAGACTGGAGCCTCATAGTGGGGTACTAGACGTTTGTAGCTGTTCACGAGGGGTGTGACTATCATGCTCATTGCTGCAGCGTGTTTCAACAAGCCACCAATATAATGAATGGCGGTTTCGCTTAGCCCAAACTCGGTGTCTGGGTCGCTGAAGATGTTTTTTCCTGTGTCTAGCTCGATAACGCTTTGGTGTATGTGGCATCCGCTGCCGTTTACGCCCCAGAATGGCTTGGGCATGAATGTAGCGGTGGTGCCATGTTTCTGGGCGATGGTCTTGACTGCAAGCTTGTAGAGGATTACGTTGTCCGCTGTCTTGAGGGCGTCACTGTATCTGAAGTTGATCTCTTGTTGTCCTTCGGCTACCTCGTGGTGCACTCTGTCTATCTGGAACCCAGCCGCCTCTAGACACATCAGTGTCTCAAGTTTTACGTCCTCTGTGGGGTCCAGTGGTGGTGCGTCAAAGTAGCCTCCCTTACCAAATGGAACTACCTTGCCCTCGTCATCAGTTACATACATGTATTCTAGCTCTGGGCCAGTATTGAACCCATAGCCCTTTTTCTCAAGATCATCAACCGTCCTCTTCAACAAGCCACGAGGATCACCTGCGAAGGCTGTTCCATCTGGGTTGCTGACGTAGCAGAACATCAGTGCTATGCCGGGGGTCTCCCACATGGGGACTTGGAATGTTGTGGGGTCTGGGTGTAGGTTTAAGTCGCTTCGGTTTACGTCGGCGAATCCGGGTATGCTGCTGCCGTCGAATGCTGTGCCGTTTTCTAGGCTGTCTCTTATTTGGTATTCTGGGATGAGCATTGCTCTTGGTGCGCCGTGGGGGTCAATGACGATGAGTCTGACGTATTTTATGTCGTGTCGTTGGACCTTGTCCATTATTGTTTTTACGGATTCTCCGTTTGTTAATTCACTGGAAACCATAATATCCCTCCCATCACTTATTCACAAATATATATCTTACGCCTCTAGAACTAAACAAATGTATAGTATAATACCCCTATGCCTACCATACGTTCACCGAACTTAACATAAACATATAAATTTTCGCGAAAAAACCGGCGAAACACGCGACTTTGTCCAAAACATGTGTGCGGGGGAGCGCTAACGTATACCAAATCACCTAAAAACTATACGTGTAAGAACCATAGAGATAAGTTCTTATACAAGTGTTTAGCATTTTATCAAATTAATATACAATAGTGATCAAAATGTTTGCACTAGACGAGATAGATAAAAAACTACTAGCCCAACTTCTCATCAACTCAAACAGGAGCAGCCGAGAGATAGCAAAAGCCATTGGTGTATCAGCCGCCACAGTGATAAACCATGTACAGCGCCTTGAATCCGCAGGGGTTATCACAGACTACACTGTTATGCTAGACTTTGAACGTCTCGGCTTTGAGTTAACAGTAATCATGGAGATAACGGTTAGCCGTGGAAAACTCATAGAGACTCAAAAAGAGATAGCCAAGCTTCCCTATGTTTGTGCCGTCTATGATGTGACTGGTGAGATCGACAGCGTGGTTGTCGCCAAGTTCAGAAACAGACGTGAACTCAGCGAGTTCCCCAAAGACCTACTTGGCATGGACTATGTGGAGCGTACAAACACCCATGTCGTCCTGAATACCATCAAGGAAGATTTCAGGATGATAAATAACCTCTAGCGAGGTTACTTTTTCCTCAGAGCCATACCGGGCAGGTTCCCGGTGTGGTCGTTTTTCTCTATTACTAGTTCTCCATTCACGATAACGTATGGTATTCCAGCCGCGTATCGCTGTGGATCAGTGAATGTCGCCACATCCTTAACCTTCTCAGGGTCAAACACGGTGATGTCCGCCTTCAAACCTTTCTTGATGAGACCTCTGTCCTTAAACCCAAGTTTCTGGGCTGGTGCTCCAGTCATCTTACGTACTGCTTCCTGTAATGGTAGTACGCCTTCTCTGACATAGTAGCCGATTACTCTGGGGAATGTCCCGTAGAGTCTTGGGTGTGGTACGTTGTTCGCCCAGATTCCGCTGGGGGCTATCGCTGAGCCGTCGCTTCCCACCATCATATAGGGGCTCTGCATCACCCTGCGCACGTCGTCCTCGTTCATTCCGAACATGACGCTGGGCACCTGTGTGTTCTCCATTTCCAGTAGGTCAAAATAGGCTGTTATTGGTTCCTTGCCCATCATCTCGGCTACTTGTTGGAGGTTCTTACCGTTATACTGTGGATGATGTTTGGCGTTTGTGACTAGTATCTCGTCCCAGTGGTAACTGCTTCTCATGTCTTCTGCCATTTTTTTACGCATAGCCGGGTCACCCAGATACTCTAAGAGCTTAGATGCTCCGCCTTCCTGACTCCAGTGAGGAAGCAAGGCTGCTAATCCCGTGCTAGAAGCAATATACGGATACTGATCAAAGGTAACCTCCACGCCCTCATCCCTGTATTTCTCTACAAGTGCGAGGCTTTCCTTGGTTCTTCCCCAGTTGTTTCTTCCACTTGCCTTGAAGTGAGCTATCTGCACACGTGTTCCACTGTCTCTGCCTATCTCGCAGGCTTCGGTTACTGCGTCTAGTAGTGTGTCTCCTTCTCCTCTGATATGGCTGAAGTAAACGCCGTCAAACTCTGATACTACCTTGGCGAGCTCAGTAATCTCAGGCTGTTTACCGTAGACACTAGGCGGATAGATGAGTCCTGTGCTCATACCCCATGCGCCTTCCTTCATGGTTTCACGCACCAAGCTGCGCATATCGTCTAGCTCAGAGTTGGATGGCTCCCTGTTCTCATACCCCATAATATTCATGCGTACTGTGCCATGTCCCACCACGGGAGCAATGTTGACAGCCGAGCCTTGTCGATCAATCAGCTCCATGTAGCTTTTCATACTACTCCAGTTAAACTCAAAATCATCTGGTACACGGTTCCTGTTGTACTTGTTACGGTACTCCTTGACCCAAGTGTTCATGGGTGCTGCCGAGTTTCCGCATTGACCGATTACCTCTGTGGTTACTCCTTGTCTGATCTTGCTCTGCGCCATGGGGTCAATCAGTATCGGGAAGTCGCTGTGACTGTGAATATCGATGAAACCCGGAGCAACAATATGCCCAGATGCATCAATAACCTTCTCACCATCATCAACCCTACCTACAGCTGCTATCTTGCCTTCCTTAACCCCAATATCAGCGTAGAACCATGGATTTCCTGTGCCGTCAAGCACCCGTCCATTCTTGATTACAATATCATAACTCAAACTAATTCACAGAAAATGAATACGGCTAGGGGGATAAAGAGTTTAAGAGAGGCTTTTACGGAGAACCCGACCCGGATACCTGTCTGTATAGGCTCCTTTCTCGATGATAGGTACGCCGTTCACGAAGACGTACATGATTCCCTCCGAGTACTGATGAGGCTCAGTAAACGTAGCCTTATCAACTATATTCACAGGGTCAAAGACCGTAATATCCGCCTTGTATCCTTCTCTGATGAGTCCTCGATCCTGTAATCCTAGTCGTCTCGCTGGTGCGCTTGTCATTCTTCGTACTGCGTGTTGAAGTGGTAACACCCATTCCCGTACATAGTAGCCGAGTGCCCTTGTGAATGTACCATAGTATCTTGGATGGACTTTGCCGGGGATGCTTTCGGGTGAGACTGCTCTGCCGTCACTGCCCACCATTCCTAGGTGACTGCTCATTATACATCGTACATCAGCCTCGTTTATCTCAAATAATACAATAATCACCTGTCCATTCTCCTCAAGCAACAGATCACACATAGCGTCCAGAGGCGTCTTCTGCTCCTTCTCAGCTATCTCTTGAAGATTCAATCCCTCATACTCTGGATTGTTTCTGGCGTGAACCACCATCAACCTGCTCCAGTCCTCCATCTCCTCCACGGGATCAGCCCTTATCCTGTCTCTGATCTCCTCGGATTTGATACGTTCAAGCAGCTTATCCATGCCTCCCTCATGCACCCATGGTGGTAGGAGAGATGCGAGTCCAGTGCTAGAAGCGGCATAGGGATACTGGTCGAAATCTACATCGATTCCCCGGTTCCTTGCATCAATTACTAGTTGTAGTGTTTTGTCACTTATTCCCCAGTTCTTGGCTCCACAGACCTTGAAGTGGCTGATCTGGACACGTACCTCTGCTTTTTCTCCGATCTCGATTGCCTCTTTGATTGCTGGGATGACTGTGGCTCCTTCGCCTCTTATGTGGCTCGCGTACAATGCATCAAAGGGTTTCAACTCCTTGGATAACTCGATAAGTTCCCATGTGTCCGCGTACTGGCTAGGCGTATAAATGAGCCCAGTGCTCATGCCCCATGAGCCTTTTTTGAGGTTGTCTCGTAGAAGCTCTTTCATCTGTTTTAGCTCTGTGTCGCTTGGGGGTCTGTTATCGTCAAGCATCACGTTCTGACGTATAGTACCGTGCCCAGTCAAGGGTGCGATGTTCAGCGCTACCCCTTGGTCCTCTACACGTTTGATATAGGAATCCAAGTCAGTCCAATCATAAACAAAGTCTTCGCTCGTCTGGTTCCGTGCATACTTGTTACGATAGTCTTGGAGGCGTTTGTTCATGGGAGCTGCGCTAGTTCCGCAGTTTCCAATGACCTCTGTTGTAACTCCTTGGGTGATCTTGCTCATACCCCTCGGGTCAATGAGTAACGGTAAGTCACTGTGGCTATGGATGTCGATGAAGCCCGGTGCAATCATCAGTCCATCTGCTTTGATGGTTGTTTCTCCCTTGACTTCTTTTCCGATGTATGTGATGGTGTCCCCTGTTACCCCGATGTCTCCGTAGAACCATGGGTTACCGCTACCATCTAGAACTCTACCTTTCTTGATCACTATCTCCGCGGACTGCATACTTGTGAGAGGTTTCATAGGTTATTATGGTTTTACCGTATGTAGATTCGCCCGTCGCCAGCCTCCACCGTGAAGCTTGTACCTTGTTCCCCGCTTATGACATCAGTGAGAGGTTCATCAAAGCTTAATGTGGCTCCATTTGGCGCAGAGACCACGTACCCGTTTTCAAACTCCCTGACATAGGCTCCATCAGATTCATAATAATCACCTAGGGGTTCTCCTAGCTCTACATCGTATTCTGGGTACCACCATGCCTGTCCATGGTCTCTTGGACCAAAATCATAGGTAAAGTAGGTATTGTCGTTGAGTAGGCTCAGAGTTAGTCCTAGTCTCATCTTGGCGTGGTCCTCTACGCCTGTGTCGTCTGTGTCTACTCCATAGATGACAAGATAATCGCTGTCCGCCGCTTCCAATCCTTCGGCATATGTGGTTTGTAGTTGGTCGCCCATGAAGTTCTCCATCAGATAGCCATCAAAATACTCGCCATAAGCATCAATGTCTGATAGGCGTGCTCCAGCGTTGAAAATAACCAGTTTATTCTGTGTATTCAAGGCGGTTATTGTATCGTAGATGTCTTTGGTTGCTTCCAGCCACTCCTCGTCACTGATCTCTGGACACCAGTACTGTTTCTCCACCACCATATCCACGATGATACCATCATTTTGAGGCTGGTCAAGCACCACGCTGTAGAAGGTAGTGATGAGATCAAACCACTCAGGGTCACGTGGGTCCATAGCCCATATCTCCTCTTGGTTCCACTCCTCTGAAGCCCACCCGAAGCCACAGCGTTCACCTTCAGTGTCGTGCAGATACATGTCCTCATTGATCTCCACCGGGGTATCCATCCCATAGTTAGCCACAGTCACCAAGAAACTCATCCAGTCCGGGTTATCCCAGACCCATGTGGTAGTCAAACCCGCTAACAGTATTACATCTGGGTTTGTTTCTCTGAATTGTTCTGCTTCCTCTGGGGTGAACCATCCAGCCATCACCAAATCATAGGGTTTACCGCTCTCGATTAGCTCCTCTTTTTTTGCTAACCAGCTCGCTATCTTGGGGTAATCTGATTCAGGTTCCGGTGGCTCTGTAGGTGTCTCGGTTGGTGTTTCAATTGGGGTCTCTGTTTCACCTGTCTGGTCTTGTGGCACTGATGGTGTTTCTTCTTCTAGCAGTATTCCGCCGATTACCAACAAGGGTATCAGTATTGCGACAGCTATGAGTGCCCGTTTATTCATAAAGAGACCAATACGGTTTTTTATATAAAATATAGGAAAGAACGCTAGGTCTTGAGTCTCATAAACTTGAGCATCCTGACACGGCTTGTCGAGACATTCATCTTGTAGATCTCCACCAAGCCTTTCCTGACTAGGCTAGGTACCGCACCGCTCTCCCATGGTGTCAGATCTTTGCACATAATGTCGCCATGGCAGACCCTGTCGTAGACTTTTTGCTCCGCTGAGCTTAGTTTTTTGTCAGACAATGTTCTCTACTGTTTTAATGATCAGTGAACGGTAAAAGAATAGTGGTTAGCCCTTGAGGTAGTCTTCAAGGTACTTGACCATAGGTTTTCCTAAGGCTTCCTCTATGGGTTTGTAGGCTTCCCTGTACCGGTTTCCGTCTCCTACTGGTATCTTTTCTTTGGGGGCGTTAACCAAGTAGATGGTTTGTCCTTTCTCAAGGGCGGCGCTGGTTACTGGTTCACCTTTTTCGTTGAAGGTGGTCATCAAATCAGGGAAAGTCGCAAGCCTCTCTCCATCCTTCTCTAAAGTCATATACTCGTTGACGTAGCTTAGCTCCCACTCTTGATCGTCTTCTCTGAGAGTCATCATGCCCACATCAAAGCCTCCCTTCGCCTCGATGGTTTTCTCAACTATCTCAGCCTTGCAGACTAGTTCGGCTTCAAGGAAATCACTTGAGGCTTGCACTCTTTTATCCGGGTCATCCCCCGCCTCT